>JAGDMX010000456.1 GCA_017860725.1 Chloroflexota bacterium
GGGAAATTAACCCCGGTCAGCCCCGCGCTGAGCGAGGACGCCATCCCTACCAAGGTAACCGGTTATACCACCTCCGGTGGTGGGGTGAGCCTCAACGACGCGAGTGCGATCGTCTCCGGCGGGCGGGGTATCTCGAACAACCCGGCCCTGACGCCGCCCGGCGGCATGGATGAGAAACAGGCCGAGATCTGGCGCGCCCAGGAAGGCTTTAAACTGATCGGCGAGCTGGCCTCCGTGTTGGGCGCAGCCGTTGGCGCCAGCCGGGCGGCGGTTGATGCTGGTTATATCCCCTATGACCACCAGGTCGGCCAGACTGGCAAGGTGGTCTCACCGAACCTGTATATTGCCTGCGGGATTTCGGGCGCTATCCAGCACCAGGCCGGGATGCGCACCAGTAAAATGATCGTTGCCATCAACAAGGACCCGGAGGCGCCGATCTTCAAGTTGGCGCGATTTGGCGTGGTAGGCGATCTGTTCACCGTGGTTCCAGCACTTACCGATGAATTTCGCAAGCGCCTGGGCAAATGATCGGTTGAACGAGTAATCACCAGCTTGACACGGATGGCAGGAGGTGATAACCTAACCGCCGCCCTTTGGCAGATCGCCTGTTAAGTGGATTGATTGGAAGCCATGCCTCCTTCCGCTCAGGTGCCTGCCTGGATATCTTGAAAGAAATTGGAGTGAAGGAAATGTCAGAACGGATTCTTGGCACCGTGAAGTGGTTTAACGCCGCCAAGGGGTACGGCTTTATCGGTCGTGAGGATGGGGAGGATGTATTTGTACACTTCTCAGCCATCCAGGCTGACGGGTATCGTCGCCTGGAACAAGGTCAGCAAGTGGAATTCTCAATTGAAGAAGGACCCAAGGGACAACAGGCCGCGAACGTCGTGGCAGTCGCTTGAGCGTCGATCTCAAAAACGACGAGCCGCCGTAAGGCGGCTCGTTTGCTTTCTAGGGTATCGCATGCAGTCGACGGTAGATGGGTACCAGCGCAGTGTACATCTCCCGATACTCCTGGTAAAGGGCGGTATAGCGTGCCTGTAGCCGAGGGTGTGGATCAACCGAGCGACTGATCTTGATTACCTCATCGACAGCTTCCATATTTGGGTAAACCCCCATACCCACTGCCACGGCGAGAGCTGCGCCCATCGCCCCGGCTTCCTGGGGATGCTCGACAATGTTCAAAGTTCGGGCGGTCACGTCGCTGATGATCTGGGTCCACACCGGGCTGACACTGCCGCCGCCGATAGCATTGATCTCCCCTACTGGTAGACCTAGCCGCTCCAGCGCCTCGATGATCCAGCGGATGTGAAAGGCTACTCCCTCCATCACCGCCCGTGCCAGGTGGCCTTTGGTGTGCCCCAGCGAAAGGCCGATAAATCCGCCACGGGCGTAATGATCGAGCACCGGGGCACGCTCGCCGGAGAGCCAGGGTAAGAAAATCAGCTTGTCCGATCCAGGCGCGACGGCCTCTGCCATCTGCCCAAGCAGGGCGTAGGTGGAGATGCCGGCGGCCTGCGCCTGGCGATCCTCCTCCTGGCAGAAGGCGTCGCGAAACCACATGAGCGCGCCGCCTCCGGTTTCCATCTCGCCGGCGATAATCCATTTATCCGGATCGATGTGGCTGAGCGCCCAGAAAGGTTTTTGCGCATCATTTTGGAATACCTTGCTGGATAAGCCTACCCAGGTGGCAGTTCCGATGCACAGGTGAGCCTTGCCGGCCCGGTTGGCGCCCGATCCAGATTGGGCTACCGCCACATCCCCAGCGCAGATCACCACCGGTGTGCCGGGCGCCAGGCCGGTTTCGGCGGCAGCCTGGGGGGTTACTTCCCCAATCACTTGCGTGCAAGGGTAGGCGGCTGGCAGCCGCTCAACCGGGATGCCTAACGCCGCGCAAACCTCCTGGGACCAGGTTTTTTTATAGGGATCGAACAGAAAGAAGACGGATGCGCCGTGCCAGTCAATGGCGATTTTTCCAGTCAGGCGGAACAAGATATATTCCTTGCAATCCAGCAGGCAGGCGGTCCGCCTCCATAATTCGGGACGTTCTTCCTTGAGCCACAGGATCTTGGGGATTACATCCTTCGCAGTGGGAATATTGCCGGTCTTCTGGAACAGGAAATCAGGCATGTCGCCGCTCAACACGCGGTCAGCCTGAGGGACACTGCGCACATCCAGCCAGCTCAGCATGGGCGTCACAGGTTTACCATTCTCGTCGACCGGCAGCAGGTTAAACATTTGCGCCGAGATGCCCACCCCGAGGATCTCTCGAGGATTTATGCCGGCTTTGGCGATGACCTGTTTTGTCGTGGCGGCGACAGCCCGCCAAAGCTCTTCTGGGTCTTGTTCGGCCCAATCCGGGCGGGGGTAATGGACTTCATACGGCTGGTAGGCGGATTGAATCACCTGTCCCTGCAAGTCGGTCAGGACAGCTTTGTCACCGCCAGTGCCAGTGTCGTGAGCCAGGATATATTGTTTGGACTGCATTGATCGGCTCCAGGGAAGTCATGGAGAAAGTAGTGAGTGGTAAGTAGTTAGTCGTGGGTGTTTACTCGAAACTGACTACTTTTTACTGACGACTTACTCCTTTAACGGTCTGCCAGCTCCTCAACATCTTTGTACCATTTAACCTTATCCCCGATGGCGCTGCGCACCTTCCAGCGCATGGTTTTAGGAGTGGCCTCGATGGCGGAAAGCAGAGAGGTAATGCGCTCGCGAACCACCTGTCGGTCTTCATCGGTCAATTGCTGGTATTGATCCAGGCGTTCCGAAACATGCGCCAGGTTGTCAGTCAGGGTCCGCCAAAGTCCCCAATCGTTGCCAGTCAGGCGGCAGATCACCTGAGCGTTGATCGTCTCGTGGTCGGTTTCCCCAATGGGATGTTCACGCAACAACATGATCGTGTCGATCAAGTCTTTTTCGTTGAGCTGGACAATTTGCATCTTCTCGATGCATGCGCCCCTCGCCGAACAGGCGGGTGACTGTTTTGTCTTCTTCATAGCCAAGCTCAGTCAGCAGCCGGGTTGCGTCCTTAACGTGTTTCGTATAAGTGGCAAAGTCAATATCTGTAAAGACCCGCCCCAGGGCATCCTGTAGATAGCCGTATTGAGGGCAGTGGGTGCGGAAGGCCAGCGCTCCGATCAGGCGTAGGATAATATGCTGATTGCCAGGCTGGCTCAGCGCATCCAGGATGCGCGTCCGCTCGGTGTAGAAATCTTCCTGGATTTCACCGTATTTGGCCATCGGTGAGTCTCCTCTTGACTGTAATGTAAACCTGCTTTCTCTTGAGACAGTGCGTCATCATGCGAAACGCATAACTTGACCCGATCGAGGTACCATGGACAAATTATGCGGAGACCAGGAGATGCCCCTTGACTCGGTCACGGTCTAAATTGATGATGGCGGCCTTGAGAATCCCCTCGGCGTATTCGCTGCCAGCGTTGATACATAGCGTGCGCCCGATCCGGATGTAGCCAGGGGATTCGTGGATATGACCGTGCAAGCTGAGCATCGGCTGGACGCGCTCGATAAAATGACGCACGGCGGTGCTGCCGACCGGTTTCATCAAGACCTGCCCGCCGCTGGTCATGATCTTCAGGTTTTCATCCAGCTGGGGGCAGACATCGATCCCGGCGTCAAACGGGGGGACATGCAGAGCGACAACCGCCTGGGCTGGCTTTTCCAGCAGCTTTTCCAGGTTTGCCAGAAAGGTTTCGAGTAAGTCTTCTTCGGTATCGCGCGGACAGAGCCAGGGAGTCAGGTTTGCTTTGGACATCCCTACCAGCTCGTGGTCGTCGTCGAGCCAGAAGTGCTGCCCATCCGGGTTGTGGATGAGCTGGTAGCCTTCTATAGCTGCATCGATCGAATCGAGATCATCGTTGCCGGGCATGAAATACAGGGGTATGCGCTTAGGGGTCAGTTTATCATCCGCCAGGGCCATCCAGGCCTGCACCCTGGTGACCATCTCGTGCTCGAAGCGCTTTCCCATCTTGTCTGAGTCATTTTCCAATTCCTGAGCCTCTTCCGGTTCCAGGACAATTGGGTAAAAGCCGACATTGCTGATGGTTTGCTTGAGTTTCTCCAGCTCAGCCTGGCTGGAGACTTCTTCTTTCCGGCCAAATAGATAACCCCGGTAGTTGCCGCCTCCCAGGTGGATGATCGGGATCATAGCCTTACCGGTCACATCCCCGCCGACGATCAATACGTTGGCCTGGTACTGGAACGCGGCGCTGATAAATTTTCTAAAGCAGGCATCCGAACCGTGAAAATCGGAGGCGTAGAGAATGCGTGTCATGCCCATGGCGTTACCTCAGGTAGCGATGGTTGGCAGGATGCTGCCGGATTCGTTTCGGCAGCATCCTGCGGGAAGGGGGTGGGAGGTGATGATGGTCTAGATTGGCGGGACTGAAGAGAAAGTCCACTTGATGTCGATACCCTCTTTTCTAAGCCGGTAGGCACGGGCAATGTAGAAGACGGCGATCCCTGACAGGAAGAAGGCCGCCAGCGTGAGCACCGTGCCTGATCCAATCCGCCCGCCCACTGCCGGGTAAAGGAAGGAAGCGATGATCATCCACAGCAGGTATGCGAGCGTGATCCCGCCGACGATGGTGATCACCGGAACCTTGCCGATGGAGCGGCGCACCGCCGCCGAGGCGTTCTGGTACAGGTCGGGCTTGAGGAATGGGAACAGGGTGATCGCCGTCACCGGCACGAGCATTGTGCATACGGCGAAGAACACAAAGTTCAGTTGAGCGCCCATCACCCCGCCGGTTGCAGCGTCGATCACGCCGATCTCGGCAATCAGGATGATGATCAAGATGGCGATGATCGGGCTGCGCAGTTTGGGGTGCACGTAGCAGACGCGCTCGGGGATCAGCCGGTCG
>JAGDMX010000457.1 GCA_017860725.1 Chloroflexota bacterium
GCGGAATAACTGCATCTGCACTTCGGCATCCATCCACTCATCTTCTACCCCTGCTCTGGCCGACAATTCGGTCTGGATGCCGTAATTTTGACTGTAACCGTCCAGGTAATGCTGCAAGGTGGCAAAAAAAGGTCGCTGGTCAGAGGGCGCCAGTCGTAGATTGAGGATGTATTCTCGCAGGTCGGCATGCGCCTCTACCACGATATTGCTCAATCGGGTTAGCTGGTACCCAGCCTCCACCAGCTGGGTATGGACTTCCTCCACCTTCCCGGCAGATAGCGCCGTCTGCCCATCCAGGACGCGGTCATGAACCACCTCCAACTGGAAGCCGGCATATCCCAGCACTTGCCCAGTGCTGTCGTGCAGCTCGCGCGCCAGCTGCTCGCGTTCCTGCAGCATCGCCAGCGCGCGCTGCTGTTCGAGGAGCTGTGCTTGAGCCTGCTTTTGCCCGGTGACATCGCGCAGCATCAGCAGGCGGCCAACGGCCAGCCCGCGCCAATCGTTCAGAGCAGAGGCTTCCACTTGATAGTAACGGGTATCCGGCCTGCCCCCCAAGCTGATTTCGACCCGGCTTGCTCCGCCTGTCTGAAGATCCTGAACCAATCCGGCGCAGGCAGGCAATAGGTCCTGGATAGAGCGACCTAACAGGCGCTTCGCCGGCAATCCCAGGATAGATTGCGCGGCCGGGTTCGAGCTGACGATATTCCCCTGGGGATCCAGCACCAACATCCCGGCCGGCAGCTGATCGATGGCCGTCTGGCGGGCCAGAGGAATCGGGTCCAGAATGCGAAAGCCAAACAGGGCGATGGCATACATAAGGAACTCAAACACGAACGGGGGCAGCTCAGATTGGATAATCTGGGCCGTCTGCAGCAGGAAAAGTAAACGCCCCGCAACCATACCAGATACCATGATCACCACCGGCCAGCGATGCTGAGGGGAGCGCACAAACAGCCAGATAAAGACGATCAAGTTGAGCATGGTCAGCCCAAGGGTATAGCCGAGATACATCCAGTTGACAGGGCCGCGGATTGGGAAAATTTTCCCATCAACCTCGAAGCCGCGCCACACCAGCTGATGGAGGTTATTCGTCAGGATTAATATCAGACCCAACAGGCATGGAATGGACAGCAGGATCAGGTTGCGACGGGTGAGCCAGCGCCCTGGCCAGGCATATTCCAGGACAAAGCAGGTAGTGGCGGTAATGAGGGGAATCTGGAATAGGCGTTGAAATTTAAACCAAAAGATCTTGGCTTGTACGTCCACGGCGGCGACTTCCATGAGGGAAGTGGCTGCCCAGGCGGCGGCAAACAGGCAGGCGACCATAAAAGGCGTGGCGCCCGGCACGCTGCGCCGGTTACAGCTGTAAGCCACCAGGGCGATCAACAGTAGCAATGTGAAGACAGACGGCCAGATAGAGGGGGTGTAGGCGTAGTTCGAAGTCATGAATGACCGGCTATGAAAGACTACTTGTGTATTCGGGTGGCTGACCAGGCGATAGATCAAATTCACCCGATATAATCACCTTAATTATAGCCTTATCTGCCGGACGGTAAAAAATATTAAATCTCGATTTCCTATTCTGAGGTCGATTAGCAATATCCAATGGATGCTTCCGTGTTGACAGGATCTTTAAGGCATCCAATGTACTTGGGTTAATTACTGGCCAATGGACTCGGGAAAAACGGCAGGCCATTGGATGGGAGAAGCGTGTCAGGGATATTGGCCTTTTAAGCCATCAGTTGAATGGGTTCGATGGATCGAAGAGCCGAGCCTTCTATGCTCCAATTGGCCTGGGAAACGATCGTGGCGGCTATTTCGGTGAAAGAAGAGCCAGCGAAGTCTTAAAGGATAAATGGTTTGATTGGATGGCCAAAAACTCCTGCAAGGGAACTCTGGCCTCATCCCCGCTACGTTTATATACACTGCTTGGCGCGAATAGTTTTCGGACCACAGCGCTTATCTAAAGCGTTGGTTTTCAATTGGAGATAGGTTTCCAAGGAAGTGAATTCGATCAGCCACACCTGTCCAATCTTGATTCCGGTGATTTTTCCAGCCCGTAGCAACCGTCTTAAGTACTGGAGATTATATCCAGTGGCTTCAGTTGCGGTTTGAATTGTGATAAATTTACCGATACGAGAGAATTGGATAAGGGTATTATCGATCATCTTGACCTGTCCGATCAATTTGCTCTTGTATTTCCTCTACCCTGCTGCGTTGGTCGAAGCGCAGCATACTCAGGAACTCTTCCGAAGAGAGATTGATTTGTTCGAAACAGGTCGCGTTAGGGGTACTTTTTTCCACCATTGGCTGAAGGTTCGAGTCCTTCCACGCCCATAAACCCCCCGTAGCTGGGGATTTGTTATTTTAATATCCAATATATCAGGTGCACAAGCTTGTCGTGACCGAGACGAAGTTCACGTTGCCGGGTAGCACATCCGTCAGGATGGCATCGACTCCATTCGCCCGGCCTTCATTGGTCACAGTGATCGTGTAAATCATGCACCATTTGCCGCCAGGGGTTTCCAGCTTGGTGACCTTCAAATCAGCCGAGTCTACCTGACCGAAGATGACGCCACTCACCGCCTATCCATCGGCCAGGGGATGTCGGCCGGGTCAGAGGTGTTCTGGACGGAGCCGGACTGCATAACCTGGTGCAACCTGTGGTTAGGTTTTGTTATTATCTTCCACACTTATGACCACTTTCCCTCTGGGGTGTACTATCTCAAAATACCAGAAAGCTTCAGGAGTTTCACTTAACGGGTAACATCCATCGATCACCGGTATGACTTTTCCAGATTCAAGAAGTTCTTTTATAAAGTTCAGGTCTTTTTGACTTTGCACCAGCGAAACGATACATGTTTTCTGCCCCCCGGTATTGGAATTTCTTTTCTTATTACCCGCTGCCTGGATGAGCTGCAACATCGAGCCACCAGCAACGAC
>JAGDMX010000087.1 GCA_017860725.1 Chloroflexota bacterium
GATTGTGAGGTAAAGCTCATGGGAATCCTAACGAGGAAAGGTTTGGGTGCTGGTGCGGTCGTCGTTTTGTTTATCTCCATCCTTCATTCACAAACGTTTAGATCGGACGTGTTCGGTTGGTCTGAGTTGATCGCTTGGTATCTTGTAAGCCTACTAGTAGGGTGTATAACAGGATACATAGCTGGGCTCCTGATTAGCCTGATACCTGCTCGGCTGAACTCTTCGGTTGCCTGTGTGGGGGGCGCCTTGTTTGGGATATTTGCCTACTATATCCAGGTTTTCCTATACCTCATCTATGTATTCAGAACTACTTCTTCGGATTATTGAGAAGAATTGAGGCAGAATCCATGCCATGCTCGTCACCGTCGCGAGAGAGAAGTTAGAATGCGTACCTGCGAGCCAAGTATGAAATAAATTAGTCCTCAAGCAGAATTTGCTAATCTGCAATGAGACACACTTATGAAAGCAAATCTAATCTCTCACCGTCGGACCAAGCAAAAAACCATAGCCCGACGAGCTATGGTTTCAGGTGTTTTCGCTCTGCGAAAACCTAGTAGCGGGGCTCAGATTCGAACTGAGGACCTTCGGGTTATGAGCCCGACGAGCTGCCACTGCTCCACCCCGCAATATGAATTGTACTTTCCTTGAGCGGGCGACATTGTATCATGTCCACTCGCGCCTGTCAAGGCAATTATTTTCCAAAAAACAGGTGCCGCCACGCCTCCCAGTTACTGGAGGATGGTGTGGGTGTTTCCTGGATGATGATAGGGGTCGGCGTTACTTCCGCTGCCTGCACGGGCACTACCGGCACATCGCCGGGGCGGACCATATGTCCTTCTTCGTAACCCCATGCCTCCACTGCAGCGGGTGAAGTCGCGTAAGCAATCTGATTTTCCAGCGAGCTCTTGGTTTGCAGCAGGCTCTTCTGACTTTCACTAACCTTTTCTTTCTCCTCGGTCAGGCGGCGCAGATTGGCTACCCGGCTGTTGAAATCCATTATCATAAAGGTCAACAGGGCAAATGCCACCAGGACGATGAGGTAAATCCAGGGTTGCTTCGGTCGCTGCATAATCCCATCTTACCTTAAGCTTGGAATCCGCGCAAGGCACTTCACAGAGCCGTGATTAAATAAATCTCCTCTCTGGATTGCATAATCGATGCCAGAGAGGCGCAGCCATTGGAGGGGAGTATATCCTCAGGGAGGATTGTGTGCCGAAGGTGGGATTTGAACCCACACGAGCGTATGCCCACTACGCCCTGAACGTAGCGCGTCTGCCAATTCCGCCACTTCGGCGTCTTGCCCCGGTTTATCAGGGACTACCCTGGTCATCGGCCGAGACTGCGCTTCATTTTACACGGATTCCGGGTTTTGTCAACCTGCGTTTTGAAGAATTAGCTGGCACGATTTTTGCAGCCGAAGTATGAATGCCATCACAACACCTGGAATACCTGTCGTTCCTACCATAATAGTCTTGTATAATTGGGATATGTCGGCATTCTTCCAACAGGTATTTTCTCTACTCACTTCAAATCCTGGTAGCCTGGCATACCACTTAGTTCTGGCTTTTACGATCATTGGGGTTTTGCAGATTGCCATAGGTCAATTTCGTGGTGGTGATCTTGTTCATGGTCGTCGCATGGTGATCGGTCTAAGCCTGCTACTGGCTTTACAATTCGTGCTCTTTGCGGCGGCTGGTCTGGTCTGGCAGGGTATTCTAGATGGAAACCGGGCTCTCCCGATCCTTGACCGGGCGGTCACCTTGCTCAGCCTGCTCATCATCATTTGGCTGTGGGTATTCCCTGATCGGGTTCGCAGCCTGGATGCGGCAACCCTGCTGGTTGGGATGCTTCTACTGACTGTCATCTTTTTAGGGATCGTCTGGTTTAATAACCAGCCCAACAGTGTAGTTCTATCCGATACAGGCCTGAACCAGTCAGCAGATATTCTGGCAATCACATTGTCGGTTGTTGGAATCCTGCTTTTAGTTATCCGCAGGCCTGCCGGCTGGGCAATCGGCGCATTGATGTTGGTAGTAATTCTTCTGGGGTTTAGTTTACAGTATTTCATCCCACATGCGGCTAACGAATACCAGGGCGTGATCCGCCTGGCGATGCTGGCAGCTTTTCCATTACTGTTCCTCCTGCCTATGCGTTTCTCAACTCTGGTCGGTAATTCAGAAAAACATTATCTTCAGGCGAAGAGTGATGCTGGTCAACCTGATCACCAAATACGCTCAGGGGTTTACGATGAAGCGCTGATGATGCAGTCTTTTATGTCCTCCATGCTGGAAGCACCTCCAGAACAGGCTTGTCTATTGGTGAATAAAACCATTGCAGGGTATATGGATGCAGATATTAGCGTGTTGGCTTTGCCCCTGGACGAACACAATGGACAGCTCCACCTGCAATGTGGATACGACAGCGTGCAGGACCTGCCTTTCTCTGGCTCGGTATTAGATAAGCAGCAGGCTCCGGTGATCGTTTCTGCGCTCCGACAAGGTCGGGCGGTCAATTTACCCGCAAAAAGCACCTCTCCAGACCTGGTGAATATAGCCGGCACCATTGGCCTGACTCATTGCGGCGCATTAATGTTCATGCCAGTCATCTCTTCCGATGGCAAACCTTTTTACGGAATTTTATTGCTCTCGCCGTACAACAACCGGGAGTGGAATGCTGAAGACCAATCCAGGCTGGCCAGGATAGCAAAACCAATGGTTTATTTCTTGCAACTAAAGCAGCAGGTCGCTCTACTGCAAACGGAACTTGCCGAAACGCGCACCACCGCACGGTTAGCGATGAGCAAACCGGATCAGGAAGAGTACTATCCTAACATGCAAGATCAGGTAGAGAGTCTGCGTGAGCAGTTGCACCTGGCGCTTGAAGAGGTTGCAATGCTCAAAGAGACTTTAGGAAAAAATAAACCGAATGGTGCCTTTAGCCCTGTTAAGGTACCAGCGTCAGCCAGCAGCAACCAGTGATGAGGGACACGATCCAGGCATTCCTTGGAATTTCCACTGCAATACTTTCCGGCGCAATCGTACTGGGCAGTATTGCGCTATCCCTGGCTGAGAGTGGAAGCCAGTTTCCAAACTGGATTGCTGAAAATTCCGGACCTGAAAATCAGCAGCAGCTTGCCGGGGATATTCGCATCGTGCCCGTTTCACCAGATGAGATGAAGATCAAAAAATCTGATGCTACCCAACCTACATCTACCGAGCAATCTGATTGCATTCCGGATACAAGCGGGACAGCATTTATGGTGCTATCGGAAGGATCGATTGCCCAGGTCGCACATAAGTATGGTTTTGAGCCGGAAAATTTAATCCGGCTAAATTGCTTGTCAACAGGCCTTCTGTCAACCGGACAGGTATTTTATATCCCCCTCGCTCAAGAAATCGCTGCTGCCGAAACGCCCGCTTCCAGTGATGGTCAAAAGCCCAATGCAAAACAGCCCAAGAAAAATGTGGCATGTGGGGCACCCAGTCACTGGGTGCCTTATGTTATTCGACGCGGCGATACGCTATCCAGCCTGGCATCAAAATTCGGGATTTCAGTTAGCCAGCTTCAATCGGCGAACTGCATAAAAAACCCAAAAAATTTACGAACTGGTCAAACGATCAGAGTTCCCTTTATACAAGCTATCGTAGCGCAGCCGACAGCAGCACGAAAGAAACCAACTCCGGTGATTCCTACCCAACCGCCTGCACCGACTGCGACGGAAGTACCTCCCAAACCTACTGAGGTTAAGCCAACGACCGATCCACCCAAGGAGCCTACACCCACTCCCAAAAATACGCCTCTCCCACCACCACCTACGGATACACCACCCGAACCAATCATTGATCCAACGGCAGTACCATAAACTATTCATCAACAGACTGGATTATCCATGAAATCATTCCGCATCCCGATTATTATCCTTCTGATCATCAGTATTCTCGTGGGTTGTGCCCCGTTCCAGGCTGCAGGACTACCGGTAGTGGTCTCGCAGTTGGGCAGTGCTGGACAATCCGTCCAAGGGCAAGAGGTAACACCGGTTGCGCCAACTCCTACGCCTTTCCAGCCAATCCCACCAACTCCGGTGTACATCCCGACGGATATCCCAACTCCCACTCCAATCCCGACTCCAACAGGCATCCCGCCTACCCCAACTTTGGATCTTTCCAATATTGCTTCACTAGCTGAGGGGGTCGAGCTATCCAATGTCCCAAATCAGGTGAATATCCTTCTGTTAGGCGCCGATCGCCGGCCCAAGCAGAAGAAGTTTCGTACCGACACGATTATCCTGGCAACCTTAAATTCTGAGCTGGGCACCTTAAACCTGACCTCCTTTCCACGCGACTTATACGTAACCATCCCGGGGATGGGTCAGAACCGTATCAATACTGCCTACTTTTTTGGGGGGATCGATCTGCTTTATCAAACCTTTCGGGAAAATTTCGGTATACGCCCGGATTATTATGTACTGATTGATTTTTCCCAATTCAAGCGCTTTGTCGACAGCCTGGGGGGGCTGGATGTGAAAGTTGGCCAGTCCGTCTCGGATTATCGCGCTGGCAGATATGTCACGATCAAGAAAGGCATGCAGTATATGGATGCGGATACGGTTCTTTGGTATGTACGCACCCGTAAAACTACCAGCGATTTTTCCCGTAATGAACGCCAGCAGGAAATTATCCGCGCCATATTCAACCGCATGCTTACCCTGGAAAATATCCCCAAGGTTAAAGAGTTTTATGACATCTACCAAGATGCTGTCACTACAAATATGTCCCTGGGTGACATATTGCCAATAATCCCGCTGGCGGTCAAACTGGTTGACTCATCGCGCATCAATCAGTACTATATTGGTCCCAGGCAGGTCTACAACTGGATAACTCCGGAAGGAGCTATGGTGCTACTACCAGACGTAGCTGCCATCCGCAAGATTATTCGCAAATCACAGAATGATCAATAACAAGAACTCATCTCAAAATGGGGGAACACTCCCCTAACCTTATTTTAGAGATAACTTCTAATTTTCTTTCCTGGCACTTAACTTGCATCACCCGATATCATATTGGGTGATGCGCATTTAATCTGCCGCGCCGCAAGGAGAATAACCATATGCCTCTTCAAGGTAAGGGCTTTTTTATCTGGAAGATCCCGTATTGCGAAAAGGGAGATGTCAAGGCAATCGCGGACCTGGCAGCTCAGGCTGGGCTGAGCCATATTCTGATTAAAATATCGGACGGAATTGTAGATTACAACATCGATCGCACAACCAAGAAAGATTTGGTGCCGGATTTGGTCCAGGAAATGCGGACACGTAAAATCGCCGTCTGGGGCTGGCAGTATGTGTACGGGTATAGCCCAACCGGAGAAGCCGATAAAGTTGTACAGCGCACCCAAAAATTGAACCTGGATGGGCTGATTGTCAATGCCGAGAATGAATTCAAGCAGGCAGGAATGGAGAAAGCCGCCTGGGCCTATATGAAGCGCATTCGTACAGCCCTACCGGATCTACCGATCGGGCTTAGCTCGTATCGCTATCCTTCCCTGCATCGCCAGTTCCCCTGGCGGCATTTCCTGGAGTTTTGCGACTTCAATATGCCTCAGGTTTATTGGATGGGAGCAAACAATCCAGGTGATCAACTGGTACGCTGTGTACGGGAATTCCAGTCTGTCACACCTGTACGCCCGATCATTCCAACAGGGTCGGCCTTTAAGCAAGGTAATTGGAGTGCAACCTCACAAGAGGTTGAGCAATTCTTAACGACCGCACAAAGCCTGAACTTCAATGCAGCGAACTTTTGGGAGTGGTCAAATACTCGCCGGCTCTTGCCGGAGGTATGGGATACCATCAGCGGCTACCCGTGGGAATCGATGAGTGGAGTGAATGATATATCCCAACGTTACCTGGTCGGGCTAAACGCCCACAACCCCGAACAATTAGCAGCTCTATATAACCCAAACGCAGTGCACATCACTCGCAATGAGACGATCCAAGGTTTACCGGCAATTCGTCAATGGTATGATAATTTTTTCCGCCAGCATTTGCCCAAGGCTGTTTTTGCGATGAGCGGGATATCTGGTGATAAAATATTTCGCCACTTCGCCTGGACCGCGACGGCTGCTACGGGAAAGGTGCTGGACGGCAGCGATACCTTGGGATTAGCCGAAGATAAAATTGCTTTTCACTATAGCGCTTTTTCGATCTCCAAGCCTTAAACGGTCAAATTCTGCCAGCCTTATGCTCCATCCCCGCCCGGTTTCTTAGATGGCGTAGTGGTCTTTCTGCTGCTTTTAGTGGTTGAAGGTGCCGGCTTGCTCTTTGAGCTGCTAGGAGTCTTTTTCGTAGTTGTCGATCCAGCCTCTTGAGAAGATGACTTTGTTGTTTTGCGGGCAACGGGCTTGGTGCCTGTTTTATCCGAATCTTTCTGCGGTGGCATTGGCAGGCTCAATTGCTCTGTACCGGATTTCGTGCTCCGCGGGCGACCAGCCTTCTTCTGCGTATTCGAAGTAGGTTTCTCTACCTGCCTGGATTTGGTAGTAGTCTTGGTCGTGGTTGTCGATGCTTTCACCTTATTGGGTGGAGGCTCTGTCGTGGTACCAGCCGCTATTTTGGCACGGGTGGTGCTGGTCCCCACCGGTTTTTTACCGGCGGACGATTTAGAGACAGAAGCCTGGCGTTTTGTGGTTTCCGTCTTGCGGGGAGAGGCTGCCTTCGCTGTCGCCGGTTTACGTAGTCGCTTGGCTGGTGTAGCAACTCCTTGCGCTTCAACTAATCCCCAAGGGACCGTGATAGAGGTGATTTGATCGCCTGCCTTGATTTCTACGATGTTCTTCCCCCGAGCTGCACGAGTTTGTAGGACAGCTTCATCTAACCGAATTGCCTTTGCTGCCAGCTTAGCCAGATGGATGATGATGCGACTGTCGCCTCGACCAACCGTCATGCCAACAACATGAATTTTGGTGGGCAGCTTCCAGGCAAGCAATCCTTGTCCGTAACGACCTTGGCGTGAAAATTCATCGGCGCGCACCCGTTTTGCACTGCCATCGGAGGCTAACAGGAATACTTCGCTACTGTCAGGGAGTAGCCCCATGCCGATTAGCTCGTCCTCTGGCTGCAACTTCATCCCCATGACGCCAGCCGCGACCAAGCCCATTGCTCGAACCTCCACTTCGCGAAAACGAATGGCCATCCCACTGGCAGTAGCAAGCAAAACATCATCTAGCCCCCGACTGATTTGCACCCAACCGAGCTTATCCATTTCATTTACCTTCACCAGGGTGAAACTGCCGGCCGATGGACCCGGTAGCTCGTTGGCAGCTGTTCTCTTGATCATCCCGAGGCGAGTTGCTGTCACAACGAACAGGTCTTCCCCGGGAGTCTGGCCTGGTTTTCTGGCATCTTTGGCAGGCAGGCGGAACACAGCAGCCAGCCGATTAGGGGTTTTAAGGGCCGTCGCTTTGTTATACGGCGTGCCGCCAGATGGCTGGGAGGCTTCGGGGATGGCATGCACAGCGATTGCGGCGGCCTCGCCGTTTTCATCAACCAGGTAAAGCGTATCGCGGGTATTCGCCTGGATGTAAAAGATTGGTGCTTCCTTTCCGCTCAAGGAACTCGGCTTATCTTCCAGGCTTCTCGAGATCAGGCCATCGCGGGTGACAGCTACCCAGATCAGTTTCTCCGGGGTTAGCTCGGAGGCGGTGAGCATACTGACCTTCTTCTCGCCCTGTTTTAGGTGAACGATATGAGTACGACGCCGGTCTGCGTACGCTTCTTTTACAGAACTGAGCTCTTCGGCAACAACCTGGCGCATCTTCTTCGGTGAGCGCAGCAGTCCTTCCAGTTCTTTGATTAAGGCGGCGACAGCTTTATATTCCTCTTCGATCTTTTTCCGCTCAAGGGCCGCCAGGAGTTTCAAGGGCATATCCAGGATTGCCTGGGCTTGAATCTCCGAAAGCCTGAAGCGCTTCATCAACCTTTCACGGGCGGTATCAGCATTTGGCGATTTGCGAATTAGATCGATGACTTCATCGAGATGCTGGATGGCAATCCGTAACCCGGCCAGGATGTGCTCCCGCTGGCGTGCCCGCTCGAGCTCATACTGGCTGCGGCGGCGAACGATTTCCAGGCGGTGTTCCACATAAACCCGTAAAGCCTGTTTGAGACTCAACAAGCGCGGCTCGCCATCGACAAGCGCCAGCATAATGATGCTAAACGTACTTTGCATCGGTGT
>JAGDMX010000458.1 GCA_017860725.1 Chloroflexota bacterium
CCCATGACAAACTTTACATAGAATAAAAGCATCCTTAAGCGCTTTGTCAGCGTATGACCGGTGAGGGCCAAGCGGCTTAAGACCTGTCCGCCATTGATACCTCCACATTGCTTCATGCATGTCAGGTCCCATACCAATAAAATGCCCTTTTCTACCGCAGTATTTGCAACTTTCTTTTCCTGGTAGTTCTTTACCTAGTACTGGACAGAAATGTGAATAGTAAGGGATAGACATTTGATAATCACTCCAAAACAGATAATCCCATATAAAAATAAACCTTATATATTCCTATATCCCGTGTACTTGATAAGACTCGCCGGGACCAGGCCAGGGCGGCATCGTCATAAAAGATATCTTATAAGTATATATCAGGACGACACCTATGAAATAATAATATGTGAGGGGCTTCGGGGTCCACCACTCTCAACTCTCCATGAGCGTGGGATTGAGGAGAGAGCCAGGGGTTTGGCTTGCACCGGATCCGACCGGTTTTTATTACTTCGCGTCCGAATGTCTGGGCTGGAGGAACAGCCGAATTGACTGAAGTGTATTCCGAAGCATATCCAGGAATAAATTTCTCTCCTGTGAGCTTGCCCCGGTACTGAAAAAGGTCATGATGTATACCAGGAGACCTATGCTCCCCACTGCCAGAATGGATATCAGCGTAACGGGATTAACCAGATAGCGCAATCCAATCAAGACTATCCCCATCAAAATTGATGGAGCAATCACCGGCAAGTATATTTCCTTCAAGGCGGTACGCAGATCAATGCCGATCACCCGCATCGAATAAGGGATCACAAAGAACAGGCACTCTAGGGTGGTGGGGATCAATGTACCCAGGGCAACCCCAGCCAGTCCAAGTGATCTGACGAGGGCAATGGAAATTGCCAGATTAAGCACTCCAGACGCGATCGCCCAAAATGCCAGCAACCGGTGCCTGGCCATTCCCTGCATGATAGCATTCGCAGGCCACATCAGGGTATCAAACAAACTGGCGCAGATTAGAATCAACACCAACCCTGAGTAAGGGGCGTAGATTTTACCAACCCACGCCGTCAAGAAAGGTTTTGCCAGGATTGTAATCCCTATTCCCAATGGAAGGAAACTTGCCAAAGTCAGGCGAGTGCTGGTGATGTAGAGCTGGCGTAAACGTCCCCGGTCATTCTCAGAATGTAGCTTCGAAGCCAACGGCATAATAACTTTCATGAACTGATCGGTTATCATCTGAGGAATATCGCTAAGCCGGTGAGCGATTGAATAAGGCGTCACAAAACCCACCGTAAGAAATGCCCCAACCACAATTTCATCGGTTTTGGCCTTCAATTGACCGGACATGTTGATCAAAAAAAGTGCTGAGCTGTAACCTGCGACCGTCCGGATATAGCTTCGATTCGCCCCACTCCAGCCAAAGCGTATTTTTCCTCCATATCGGCGGACGAGCCATACCGCTGGTATCATCATCACAAGATTCACCAGGATACTAACAGCTGCCAGGCCCAATGCTCCGCCCCCCCAATGCAGTGCCAGAACTGTGAATCCTGCCAAAAGAACCATACCGCAAATACTGATCATGTTGATCACATCGAAGCGATGCAAACCCTTTAATACTGCTATGGGCGCGGCGCCCAGCAATGATACGCCTAACCCTATCCCGGACAGAAAAACTAACCAGGAAAAAGTGCCGTGTTGATCGACTGGCACATTAAAGAGGTAAGGCATAATTGGCGCTAAGATAGCTCCCAGTAGAATCGCAGCCAGGCCAATAATTGTATAAACCCATAGCGCGGTAGCGATCAGGCTGGAAGCTTGTCCAAATTCACCTTTTGCCTGGTACTCTGCCACATATTTTGTTACCGCATTGGCAATACCGAAATCAAGCAACGAGCCATAGGTTACTAGCGAACCAACCAGGATCCACATCCCATAATCGCGTGGCCCGATCTGGCTCAGGATGTAGGGGGTTAGAAAGAACCAAACGCCGAGAATGACCGTTTTGCCGCCGTAGTTACTGAGGGTGTTGATCAGTGCCTGGCGGAAAATGGATTGGGTCTTATTTGCCTCTAGATCCATTTTTAACCTGTACCACCTTTATTGGACTCTAAAACTAGCGGTCTCATCTTGTTCTTGCGCCAGCTCTTCTAAGACCAGACTGTAGAACAAGCTGCGCCGTAAAGCAGACTGTGGCGGCGCGCCGCCCGCATCCGCAGAGAGGCGCCGGACTTCCGAACGAGCCTGTACCAACCAGGTCAGTAGACGCAGGGGGTACAATACAGCCGGATCCAGCCCTGTACATTCGGTATAACGCTGTTGGCAGGTAGCCTGCAGAAGGCCAGTATTCGTTGTTGGATCAAATGCGCGTCGATAGGATTCAACGAAATTTCTATTTTTCATGGCCCCATCCATAAAAAACGCCAGGTAAGCTAAAAAGTAAAACAGATCTAAGGCTGGCAGTCCGTTCTGTTCCGCCGATTCCCAATCGAGCACGGCTAGCTCGCCCCCCGGTGTCACTAACAGATTCCAGGGCGCACAATCACGATGTTCAAAAGCCCGAGGCAATTCCCCCAAACGGTTCAAGATCGACCAGCATTTGGCGATAACAAAACTATCCAGCACCGGTTCAAAAGCTTGTTTAAAATCATACAACACAGGTTCGATAAACCCGTTCCACCAGGTCGTACGTGGATGTATAGGTTCATTTACCACCAGTGATGCCAGCCATTCCGTCACTTTAATCGCCCAACTAAGTGCATTGTCTGAATCTAATACTTCGTACAACAGCCGGCCTAGAACCACAGTCTCCCCCAACTCAACCGTGTCATTCGTTTCATGCAAAAAGAGAACTGCCGGAGTTCTTGCTGCAGCTTCTCTTTTCCGAGCATGCAAAGTCCGCAAAATATGTGCCTCATGTGTTAAG
>JAGDMX010000011.1 GCA_017860725.1 Chloroflexota bacterium
CATCGCCCATCTCAGCTTGTATTTGCAGGCGTGCCTGGCGCGCCGAGACAATTGCCATCTCGGCCAGGGACAGCAACCCGTTCGATAGGATCAGTATCAAAATTATAGCAACTTCAATCGCCACCAGGTGCCTCGCTTATCATAGTGTTAGTTACGCAGTATCCTGTCGTAAAAGTCGATCACGCGCTGCATGAACAATTCGCTACCATCGCCCTGGAAAGTATGCGGCTGGTCAGGGTAGGTGAAACATTCCACCACTTTAGCAAGTTCTTTTAGCTGTTCACACAGCTCAACCGACCATGAAAGTGGGACCTCCAGGTCTTCTTGCCCGTGATGGATGCTGACGGCGCTGGCAATCCGCTCCAGGAAGTTAACCGGTGAGATGCGCCGCAATGCTTCCTCCGGGGTCTGCAGCTCTTCCAGGCCGCGGGTGCCATTGGAGAAATAGCTGTAGATGCGCTCATAATTTTTCTGCTCGTCGCCGCTCATTGCTCCGTATAACACGGCTGCTTTGATTCCTGGGTCAACTGTAATGACACGGGTAGTGATTCCCCCGCCCATGCTATGTCCCCACAGCCCGATGCGCTCTCCGTCCGCCAGAGCCAGTGCTCCTGGCTGGCCAGCGGCCTGGCGCACGAGCGCGATCAGATTCAGCACGTCGATTGCCATCCCCACCCGGAAGCGGTTATCGCCGTCATCCGAAGGTCTGTAGCCACGCAGGTTGGGGTGTATGACGATATAGCCTGCCCGGGCCAGGGTATCGGCATAACCGGTTGTGTAATCCAGGGTATTATAGACTTCCGGCTCGATGTAGCCGTGCAGCGCAATAATGACCGGAAATGGCGGACCGGGCCTGCCAGGGCGCTCTTGGGGTGTATTCATAAAACCGTAGATTGCCAGGCTATCACTGGGATAGGTAATAAGAGTACGGGTGAAGTAGCTGTTGACTTCGATGACTTCCTGGATAGCCAGCTGTCCATTACCATGTGGGCGCTCAGATAGATAATTGATGGTGTAGTTTTCATACGGATCGGAGGTGGGGGTTACGCTGGACGTTGGAGTTGGCTCCAGGGTCGGGATCAATCCCGGTGTAGAGGTAACCACAACCGGAGTTGGGCGCACAGTGGTCGGTGCAGGTAAGGAGTTAATCGCTCTGGTAGTGGTTGGAATGACCGTTGAAGGCAAGCCGCCAACGCGGGTTGGGTCTACACTGCTGCAGGCTGTCAGCCAGGTCAACCCCAGCAGGCAGATGGCGACCCACCTCCAATTACCTTTCCATGACTTTGGGTATAGGTTGTTAAGGTTCGATTTACCAATCAATGATCAGTTTCCTATCTACCAATAAATATATCAATGGATGGCTATTTTCTAACGCAGATCACGGCCGGTATAGCCCAGGACATGGCGGGCGACAATCAGCCGGTTGATCTGACCGGTGCCTTCATAAATATCGCTGATTTTGGCATCGCGGAACCATTTCTCCAGCAGGTATTCGCGGCTGTAACCGAGTGGCCCCATCAGCTCAACCGCACGTTGGGTAATTTTGGTGACTACATCACCGGCGCGCAGCTTAGCCATGGAGGCTTCTTTTGAATTTGGTAACCGGTTGTCGGCCATCCACACAGACTTGATCACCAGCAACCAGGCTGAGCGCAGCATGGCTTCCATATCAATTACTTCGCGCTCGACGGTGGTCAGCTTCTGGCGCGGCAGTCCATAACGAATGGTTACACCCTGTTTAGCAAGCATCTCCTTAAGCATTTCCAGTGCCGCCCGCGCCACACCAATTGCAGTGGCTGCCACGAGCGGGCGAGTGGCATCGAAAGTTGCCATGGCGCCCTTGAAGCCTTTGGTCGTTGGCTCACGCACGACTTCCGCACTCCCCAGCAAATGGTCGAAAGGTACACGGGCATCCTGCAATACAACAGAGGCCGTATCACTTGCGCGAATACCCAGCTTGTGCTCCAGCTTGGAGACAGTGACTCCTGGCGTTCTGGCTTCGACCACGAAAGCGCGCATCCCCGCCCGTCCGGCGCTGGGATCGATCGTTGCCCATACCACAACCAATCCATCGCTCTCGCATAATGACTTATGCCCGGCAGTGACAAATATCTTCTCACCGTTCAATATCCACTCATTGGTTGCCGGATCCAGCACTGCTGTCGTACGGATAGCAGAGGTGTCTGAGCCTGCCTGGGGTTCGGTCATCGCCATGGCGCCAAAAACAGGTTTTTCGCCGCGGAAACGCTTGAGGAACTTCTCTTTTTGCTCCGGGGTACCGGCTGCTTCGACCGCCGCCGCTCCCAGTCCACCGCCCGGTGTGACCAGATACATGCCGCAGTCGCCCCAGGCCAGCATCTCGAGCATATGCGCAAGGGACTGGTAGCCGAGGCGCGGGCGCTCTTTCTCTTCCTCACCTTCTTTCTTCTTGCGTTCTGTGGGTGCCAGCGAGCCTGCTCCGGTGGCGCGCATCGCCATGTGCATAAAGTTGATATAGTCCCAGGGAATTTCGTGCTCATGCTCGTCAAAATAGCGAGATACCGGCCGCATCATATTGATTGCCACCGTTTCCAAAGCAGTGTTGTTCATCACAATCGGCTTGGGGATTTCGAATTCGATCATGGTTTGACTCCTGATTAAGTATTCTACGGTTGCTGCCTATATTCCATTTGGATGCGTCCGGCTACACAATGGCCAGACCGTTAAGCATGGCGAAGCCTCGGGCATTGCGCATCCACAGCTCGACGGGATGCTCACGGATGTACCCGTGACCACCCAAGATCTGCACCGCGCGATCGGTGACCATCATCGCCATATCCATAGCGCCAGTCAGCGCCAGGTAGGCCTGGACGCTGGCTTGCGGCTTACCGGTATCTACCATCCAGGCGGCTTCCCAGGTGAGTAGGCGGATGGCCTCGATCTCAGTGGCCATTTCAGCGATCATAAAGGCGATTGCTTGTTTCTGAGCGACTTTGACTCCGAAGACTTCACGGTCTTTGGCGTAATCGCTGGAATACTCCAGGGCAGCCCGAGACACTCCCACCGCCATGGAAGCCAATGCCAGGCGGGAGGCATCCAGGATAGGAGCGATGTCATGACCATCCGGACCACCCAGGCGGTTGTCCACTGGCAGGCGCACATCGGTTAAGGTCACCGGATATACCGGCAGCGCGTGGATTCCCAGTAATTTCTGGCGTTGACCAACTTCCAGGCCGGCTGTATCTTTGGGGACGATAAAACCCTGCGTTTGACCATCCAGGTTGGCGTAAACGATCATCGCCTCGGCATCGTTGGCATAAGGCACATAGGTTTTTTTGCCGTTCAGGATGTATTCGCCGCCTTCCTGGTAAGCAGAAGTCTTTAGATCATTCGGGTCAAAGTCGAATGTGGGTTCAATTAAGGCGGCAGTGTATGGCTGCCATTCGGCCTCGACAACTGGAGGCAAATCGGTTTGCTTCTGTGATTCACTGCCTGCCAGCAGAATCGGTGTGGCGAACAAATTAGGAGTCAAGATCGCCAGCGCGCCTGCCAGATCTCCCCATGCCAACTCTTCGACCGCCAGAATACCGGTAACGGCTGATCGCTCACCAAAGCCCCCAAACTCTTCGGGAATGGAGGCTTGTACATAGCCGAGTTCCCAGCCTTTTTCAATTAGCTTCGGCGGCAGGTTGTTCTCTTCATCAGCATCGTGGGCCTTGGGACGCAGATCGTTTTGGGCAAAACGGCTGATGGATTCGACCAACATTTTTTGTTCTTCACTTGGCTCAAAAGAATACATGTTTTTATCTCCTTCCTTGACTTGCAGTCCGATAGTAGTCAGATGAACGAATTGAAATTCGGAACAGATGATTGCTGGTAATGGATTGAGGTTGAGTGGTCGCTTTGCTCAATTTCCGCCAGATTTTGAATACCCAGCATACCTCGCTGATACAGGTATTCAACATGAGCACCGGCCTCTTCAATTGCCAGCAGCGCAGTGTATCCTTCTGGCTCGCCAAATAACTGCTGGGATACTTGTGCAATCGTCCGTGGCACGGAGAACAGCTCCAGCACACGCCTCAAACGCTCACTATGCAGCTTGCGAATTTCGCCAATACGTTCCGGCAGGTTTGTTATGGGATCTTTATGCCCACCGAGTGTCAATGGGATATCACCCGCCCAGGCCTGCAGGATATCCAGGGATCTCAAGTAGTGATCGAGCCCCGTAGATAAAGTCAAGCGTTCCGGTGATTGGTGCGGGCTGGTTTGACTCAGTACATGGTCGCCGCTGAACAGTACATTATGCAGGCGGATGGCAACGTGCCCGGCGCAGTGACCCGGGACATGCAGCATCTCGAAAGGACCAAGCTGCATCCCAATGGCTTCATACGTGAAATCCACACGGACTGAGTGATACAGGCTCTTTGTCGATTTGTACAGCTCAATCATCTGGAAACGCTGCTCTTCTGAAACACCAGCTTCCGTCAGGAATTCGTTGAGACGGCGAGCGACAACTGCAATCCGCTCTTCGTAGTGGGTTAGGTTGCGCAAATCCAGCTCGTGCACCCCAATCATGGCAGGCGTGCGGCTGCGCACATAAGATAGGCCGCCGAAATGATCGATGTGTCCATGGGTGATCAGGATATGCGTCAGCTTATCCAGTGTTATCGGCTCTCCAATCTGGGTGGAGATGGCTTGCAGGCCTTTTTCCAGGTTTTGATTTGAGCTGCCAAATCCCGAACCGGTGTCGATCAAAACCCTCAGCCTGCCCAGATACGGATCATCGAAAAGCACCAGGTAGGCATAGCCGGACAGCGTCGGGAAGAGCTGCAGCGGGATTTGGAAGATCGATGCTCCGCCATTGGTCTCGAAGCGCCGCAGGTTCAGCTCAGTGGGTGGGGATGTAATCATCATCGGTCAGCTAACGCGCCAAGAGTCCATTTAAAAACAGACCTGCGAATTGATCGGCAATCTCCTCAGGGGTTAGTTCCCCATCTGGTCGGTACCAGGTGATCGTCCAGTTCATCACCCCTAACAGCGCTCTGGAAGAGGTTGCCGGGTCAGTGCAGCAAAAGTATCCCTGATCAAGCCCTTCTTGAATCAAATCCCGCCATAAACGCTCGAAACGGTCACGATGCGGGATATGGCGGGATTTTAAATCGGGTTCTAGCGACCTGTGCTCCAGGAGCAGGACAACTGCCAGGTCGCGATGTTCTAGCATAGATTGCAGGTACGTGCACATCGCCTGGCGAAGCTTTTCATCTGGGGGTAGATTTAGCCCCATCACTTGTTTCATATGTTCGATAAGCATTTCCAGGGTTTGGTCCAGCACATCTACCAGCAGCTCCTGCTTGCTGTGAATGTGGTAGTACAGGCTTGCTTTTTGCAGATTGACTGCTTCTGCGATATCCTGCATGGAAGTACCGTGGTAGCCTTTTTGGCTGAAAATTTGAGCAGCGGCCTCGAGAATGACATCACGGTTCATAAGCCCTCCTACCGAACGGTCGGTAGAATAAGGATACCCAATATTCGATCCAACGTCAAGGATTCGAACCTTAAAATATGACGCAGTGCGTAATAACTACATATATTTTATCATGACAAACTGAGATCAGCCTGTTCAATCCTGTCTTTCAAGCGGCTGTGCTATACTTGCCAGCACTTCTGTTTTGGTGCGATGATTAATTGAACCTGCCATCCATGCCGTACACGCGAATACTTAAGACCTGGTGGCCACTGGCCGCCAGCTGGTTATTGATGGGTGCCGAGTTGCCTGCTCTGATCGCAGTTGTCGCCCGTCTGCCTGATCCGGCGATCAACCTGGCAGCTTATGGCGGGGTGGTTTTCCCGTTGGCGTTGATTATCGAAGCGCCGATTATTATGCTTCTGGCTGCTTCGACCGCACTGAGCAAAGATTTGCCCTCCTATCAGTTAATCCGCAGGTTTATGATGTGGGCAGGCGGCCTGCTGACCGGTTTGCATATCCTGGTCGCCTTTACGCCTCTGTATTATTTTGTTGTAGAAACCGTAATTGGGGTGCCGCAGGAGATTGTTGAGCCAGCACGGATCGGTTTGATGATTATGACCCCCTGGACCTGGTCGATCGCATACCGGCGATTCAATCAGGGTGTGCTGATCCGTTTTGGACGCTCTCAGACAGTGGGAGTGGGAACGGTTATTCGTTTGGGCGCCGACCTGCTGGTGCTGGCAGTCGGGTATGCAATTGGGACGATCCCAGGGATTGTTGTGGCAACTAGCGCGGTGGCGGCTGGGGTAATGTGCGAGGCGCTGTATGTAGGGCTGGTGGTCCGTCCAGTAAGGCAAGGACCGCTAAAAGATGCTCCAGCCGTGACACCACCTTTGACCTGGCAAGCCTTTAGAAAATTCTACGTGCCGCTGGCGACAACCTCGTTGTTAATGCTTCTGGCGAATCCGATTGGCAGCGCGGCCATCAGCCGCATGCCGCAGGCACTTAACTCTCTGGCAGTCTGGCCGGTGGTTACCGGGTTAATCTTTATGCTGCGCAGCCTGGGCATTGCTTACAACGAGGTGGTAGTTGCCTTATTGGATGAACCACACTCCAGTCTCAGTCTACAGCGCTTTGCCTGGATACTTAGCATCATCAACACGTTGATCCTTTTCCTGGTAGCTGCTACACCTTTATCGATACTTTGGTTTGGGCGGATATCCGGACTGCCCCCTGAGTTAGCCGAAATGGCCCGGATCGGCTTGTTGTTTGCGCTGCCTTTACCGGCGCTGAGTGTGATGCAGAGCTGGTACCAGGGGATGATCCTTTTTGGCCGACAAACCAGGGGCATCACTGAGTCGGTAGGTATTTACCTGCTCACCAGTGCCTTGATTTTAGGGGCGGGGGTAATCATAGGTGGCTTTACCGGTTTGTATATAGGCTTATTAGGCTTAGTTGCCAGCGTTTTCACCCAAACACTATGGCTATGGCTGCGCAGCCAGCGGGTTTGGGGTGCATTGCAGATACGCGACAGCATAATTCCAGCCCTGCCCACGAGCCAGCAATCTATCGATTAGTGATAGTCTTGCTATGCAATCTATCCTCGCTTTCTTTGCACAGGGTGCAGCGATCGGCTTAACGGCAGCCGGATCGCCGGGTCCTTTACTCACTTACCTGATCTCTCGAACGCTGAGTCGAGGCTGGCGGCAAGGTGCGATCGTTGCCCTGGCGCCCTTGATCAGCGACCCGCCGATTGTGATCGTGATTGTGCTGCTGTTGGATCAAATGCCGGCCAATTTTTTGCGCGTGGTCAGCGTACTGGGCGGTTTTTATGTACTATACCTGGCCTGGGGGCTCCTGCGTCAGTGGCGGTCGGGTAGCCAAAACGAGCCTGACCTGGAAGGTGCTCAAAATAGCAGCTTACGCAAAGCAATCACAATGAACTTGCTAAGCCCTGGTCCTTATACCTTCTGGACTCTGGTTAATGGTCCAATCTTGTTATCTGCTTTGGAAGAGTCTATCTGGGCCGGGATCGGATTTCTATTGGGGTTCTATGGTGTGTTTATCGGAGGTATGATAGGCATCGCCCTGGTTTTCGACCAGGCCCGTCGTCTTGGCCCGCGTGTGGTGCGCGGCTTAATCCTGGCCAGTATCTTGATCCTGATCCTGTTTGGTGGTCTATTAATCTGGCGAGGCCTGATGGGAGGTTGATATTAGAACAGGTGTGTTATAATCGCCACTACTCTTAATCCGCACAATAGTCTGGGAGGCTAAGATGAGCGCAGAAAAGCTAGTTTTTGAACAATTAAGAGCATGCCCGGCGGCACATGTGTACCAGGCGTTCACCAACTCAACCATGCTTCGAAAATGGATGTGTGACGTGGCTACGGTATCCCCGAAACCGGGCGGCCGTTTTTATGCGGCCTGGATTAATGGATTCTATACCAGTGGGGAATACACGCGTCTGGAAGCCGATCGCTTGGTGGGTTTCCAGTGGTTCGGGCGGGGAGATCCTGCCCCCACCCAGGTAGAGGTTACGTTCAATGCCAAGGAAAATAGCACCCTGCTTCATCTCGAGCATCGTGGATTGGGGGTTGGAGAGGAATGGGATACTCCGCGTGTGGAGATAGAGAAGGGGTGGAATAAATTCCTGGAGAATCTTGCTGCTGTGGTCGGCAGTGGAGAAGATTTGCGCATCACCCGCCGCCCGATGCTGGGAGTCCTGTGGGGTGAGTTCACTCCAGAAACCGCCCAGAAGATGGGCGTGCCCGTCACCAAAGGTGTGCGTTTAGGGGGAGTGGTCGAAGGATTAGGCGCATACAATGCCGGACTGCACAAGGACGACGTGTTGGTTAGCCTGGATGGACAGGCTATGGAAGGATGGGATGATCTGGCGCCAGTCCTCCAGCGCCATCGCGCCGGCGATAAGATCGAGGTGACATTCTATCGGGGAGCAGAGCGCAAACAGATCGAGCTTGAGCTGGCCCGCCGGCCAATGCCAGAAATCCCGTCGACAATCGAAGGGCTGGCTGCGGCGATCAAGCGGACTTATGAGGGGTATAGTTCTGAGATCGATAAAGTATTGGGTGGCGTAACCGATGAGGAAGCAGCTTATCGACCGTCTCCTGATGAATGGGGCATGCGAGAAATCCTGATGCATCTAATTCAATCTGAACGCTATGAGCATGCCAATATTGTTGACATCGTGAACGGGCATGAACCCTGGCAAGAAGACTTCACTGAGGATGATAGATTCCATATTACAGGGATGCTGGCAGCATATCCAAAACTGAAAGACCTGGTTAATGAGCTCAAGCGCGTGTACGCAGAGACGATCGGATTGTTTGGGGCGCTGCCGAAGGATTTACCAGAGAACAAGGCGCGCTACTGGTTTCTTGCTTATAACAGCCTGCAGCCACCTTATCATTTCCAGGAGCACATCGGGCAAATCCACTCGCTGATCGCAGCCGCTCGTGGTGGTTAAGCAAATATAGATTCCCTGAAGTTTTCCGGGGTTCGTATTGGATAGTTGTCCTTGGCGAACCCCGGCTCATTTCTGCACCCTGCGGGTATAATTGCGAGAATGGTTGTCGCATTATAGTGTGCATTGACTTGCGAGTCTCCCGGCTTTTCCGATTAATAAAGGAAATGTGATGTTGGAAAATAAGATCGTGGATCATCAAGTGCTGTTTGACAATCCGATGGCGCAGATTGTTGTCGATACCCTTGAGTACGGTGGATCGCGCCGCAAATATTTCTATCTTTCCAGCCCGGTGAATGCTGTGGCAACGGTTGGTCTGACTGCGGAAAGTCAACTCATCCTGACCCGGCAGTACCGCCACCCGATCGGACAGGTAATTTACGACTTACCGGCTGGCAGATTGAATCCCGGCGAGGATCCGTTGGTAGGAGCGCGCCGAGAGTTTGAAGAGGAAACGGGCTATTTTCCTGAACATATTGAGCAGTTGGGGTATTACAATCAGTTTCCAGGTATGCTTCGGGCAGCAACAACCCTGTTTTTTGCTCGTAATTTGAAGCCTACCCGACAGAATCTTGACGAAGGTGAGGTCCTCGAACTAATCCACCTGCCGGTAGAGACTGTATTAAGAATGATTACACAAGGTGAGATCATCGACGGTTCGTTACAACTGGGAGTATTACTGGCCTGGCGAAAAGGATTGTTAGGCTGATCGGGCAGCAATTTTGTAGATCATGAGCATATCTTCCAAGGAGTACCACATGGAATACCGCAAATTGGGCAGAACAGGATTGAAAGTTTCCGAGCTGTGCATGGGCAGCATGCAGTTTGGCTGGACGGCAGATGAAGCCCTATCCTACCAGATCCTGGATACGGCATATGCAGCCGGGATCAACTTTATCGATACGGCCGATATCTACTCCCGATGGGTGACCGGCAATCCCGGCGGGGTAGCGGAGACGATCATCGGAAGCTGGCTGAAGCGCAGCAGTATCCCGCGCGAGCGCGTGGTGATTGCCACCAAAGTGCGTGGACGCATGGGGGATGGACCAAACGATGAAGGGCTGTCACGCGTGCATATCTACAATGCCGTGGAGGGATCTTTGCGCCGCCTGAATACAGATTATATCGACCTTTACCAGGCGCATTGGTCTGATGAGAACACTCCAATCGAGGAAACCCTGTCTGCCCTGACAGACCTGGTCCGGCAGGGGAAAGTCCGTTACATTGGCTGCTCAAATTATCCTGCCTGGCGGCTTACAGAAGCTGTGTGGATTTCGCAGCAACATGGTTTTGCCCGCTTTGAATCGCTCCAGCCGCACTACAACCTGGTGCACCGCAAAGAGTTCGAGCAGGAGCTGCGTGAAGTCTGCCGCGCATACGGTATTGGTGTGATCCCTTACAGCCCGCTGGCAGCCGGCTTTCTAACTGGTAAGTATCGACCAGAACAGGAAACTGATAGCGCTCGTTTGGGTGGGGTAAAGCGATACTTTAATGAGCGCAATTTTGCGCTGCTAGATCGGCTGACAACTATGGGGCAGGAGAAAGGCGGATATACCACCTCGCAGGTAGCCCTGGCGTGGATGCTATCCGATCCCGTCATCACCAGCCCGATTATCGGGCCGCGTGCGATAGAACAGCTAGACGATAATTTAGGTGCTGTCGGATTGCGCTTGACGGCTGAAGAAAAGGCAGAGCTAGATACAGCCAGCGTTTCATAACTTGATCTGGTAAAATTGCATCCGAGCGCACCAATGGCGGGGAGTCCTTAACGCCGGGCGAACGGTGTACGGCGAAGGAAGGCACTCTATTTGCGAAGTCGATTGTAGCATTGGGTATTTACTATTAAGGATAATTCAACCGGATAATACTCATAGGTTGGCGTGATGATCCATACATTAGATCTCAATTTTATGGGGATAGTGGGGACAATTGCTGTATATATGCTCCCGCATAAAGATGGGGTAATCCTGATTGAGTGCGGTCCAGGTTCAACCATACCCGGCCTGAAATCAGCCCTGCAAGCTCATGGCTATAACGAAAAAGATGTGACGGATGTATTTTTAACCCACATCCACCTGGATCATGCTGGGGCAGCAGGCTGGATGGCGCGCCAGGGCGCGCGCATCCACGTCCATCCCGCGGGGGCGCCACATCTGATCCAACCGGAAAAACTACTGGCGAGCGCCGCACGCATTTATGGCAGTATGATGGAAACCCTGTGGGGGGAATTCCTGCCAGTTCCGGCAGATCGTCTGGTTGTACTGCAAGACCGGGAACAAGTTGAGATCGACGGCATTTGCCTGCAGGCGATTGATACACCAGGCCATGCCAATCACCATTTTGCTTACATAGGCGAAGATACCTGCTTCTGTGGAGATATCGGCGGGGTGCGCCTGCAAGGCAGCCGGCATTTACGCCTGCCGATGCCACCGCCTGAATTTAACCTGGAGAGCTGGCGGGCGAGTGTCGGCAAATTAAAAACGGAATATAAGAAAGAACGCTTTAGTCGCATCGCCCCCACGCACTTTGGAATTCACACCGACCCCGAATGGCATATTCCGGCTCTCAAGCGAATTTTAGATGAGATAGAGACCTGGATCGAGAAAATCATGCCCTCCGACCCTTCATTGGATGTGCTTAATGACTACTTTCTAGATTGGGTGCGCAAGAAAGCACAGGCAGATGGGATGGATTCAACCTCGACAAATGGTTATGAGGCCGCTAATCCTTCCTGGATGTCAGCGGCAGGCATCCAAAGATACTGGCGCAAGAACCGCGCGTGAAATCCATCAATCCGGGTAAGGGATAGTCTTCACAAGACTATTGATTTCCGCCTCCATTTTCGCAATCTCCGTTTTTACAAAGGTTATGGTCTCGGTCAGGAGAATAATTTGGCGCTCAGCTTGATCGCGGCGCTTGACCTCTACCCCACCTTGCTTGAGAGCACGCTCACTAACGGTCAGGCGCAGTGGTATACCGATCAGATCGGCATCGTTGAATTTAACCCCGGGTGATTCTTCCCGATCATCGAATAGCACTTCTATCCCGGCGTCGACCAGGTCGCTGTAAAGCTGGTTTGCCAGGATATCGGTGTCACTGCTGCTTCGACCAAGCAGGGCTACCAGGTGCACCTGGTAAGGAGCGATGGTGATTGGCCACTTCAGGCCATATTCATCGTGATGTTGCTCTGCAACACATGCCAGTAAGCGACCACTGCCGATCCCGTATGAACCCATGATAACCGGTTTTTCCTGCCCATCTGGGTCGGTATAGGTACACCCCAAGGCATCGCTGAAATTTGTGCCGAGCTTAAAAATATTGCCAACCTCGACGCCGCGCACGGTGCGCATGCTTGCTGCGCAGTTTGGGCAGGCATCTCCCTCTCCGGCGGCGGCAATGTCGGCGGTGATTTCGGCGGTGTAGTCCCTGCCAAAATTCACGTTACGCAGGTGATAACCCTCCAGGTTTGCTCCAGCTACCAGGTTGGGTGAACTTGGAATCAGATCATCTACAACCACAACGAATGGTCGAGTGCTGGCGGTGTTTTGATTAATCCCCATTAGGCCGATCGGAGAAGCGTAGCCTGGCACAGCGCCAATGGCGCGAATTTCCTCTTCGGTTGCCGGGCGCAGGGCAGTGGCACCCAGCGCATTGGCCAGTTTGGTATCATTTACATCCATGTCCCCGCGGATGATGGCAAAGACAAAACGCTCCAGTTTCGGTGCTGTGGATGGCTTACCGGGTGTTGTGTTCGTCGGAAAGGTCGCCATCACGAATACTGCCTTGGCAGTTTTTTCTCTTGGGATATTGAGGAAATTAGCCAGCTCCTCGATTGTCTTTGCTCCTGGTGTTGCGACTTTTTCCAGCGGCAGAGCAGGTTCGTCCTTTGCGGCCGGTTTTTGGAAGCGGGCGATCTGGCGGTTGGCAGCATAACCACAGTTCTCGCAGATCAGCAGGGTATCTTCCCCGGCTGGCGTCAGGTACATAAATTCGTGAGCCATCTGGCCGCCCATCATGCCAACATCCGATTTCACCGCGATGACCGGCAACCCACAGCGTTGAAATATGTTGTAGTAAGCTTGGTAATGCTGGCGATATTGCTGATCGAGGCCATCCCAGTCGGCATCCAGGCTGTAGCTGTCTTTCATCGTGAATTCTCGCACCCGGATTAAACCGGCGCGCGGGCGGGGATCGTCTCGGAACTTGGTCTGGATGTGGTAAATCAAGCGCGGTAGCTGGCGGTAGGAGCGCACCTCGCGGCGCACCAGGTCGGCGACAACCTCTTCATGTGTCATAGCCAGCACCATGTCCCGGTTGTTGCGATCCTTGAAGCGCCCCATTTCAGCATCGATGCGGTACCAGCGGCCGGTCTCTTGCCACAGCTCCGCCGGGTGAACCACCGGCATCGTCATTTCCTGACCGCCGATACGGTCCATCTCTTCCCTCAGGATGTTCTCGATCTTATTCAGAGAACGGCGGGCTAACGGCAGGTAGCTGAAGATCCCGGCAGCCAGCTGGCGAATAAATCCTGCTCGCAGCAGAAGTTGATGGCTGGCAATCTCCGCTTCGGATGGCGCCTCGCGTAGAGTCTGGCCAAAGAGCTGTGACATTCTCATGGTTATTCTCCTCAGACAAAATAAACACCCTCCGGGCTATCTCCGGAGGGTGGTGGATGATTTTTGTAAATCTATCGAACCAACCCAAAACGACCGGGAGCCCAAAGTAGCTTGCGGCTGGTAGGAGCAGGGGACGGGCATGGCGTGAGGATAGAGCTCGATATCATAGTTGACGTAGTTTACCCGTCGTAGCAAGGAATGTCAAGATTAACGTGAATTCGGGATAAAAGGTTTTTATTGGGTTTATTTTGGGCGGCGCAGCCACCACAAAACACCTAACCCCCTAATTTTGAGATGAGTTCTAGTATCTCATCGGATCTCCATCTGGATTGGCGACCTGCTCTGCTGCCCGTTCGACCGCTCGGTAGACTTCTCGCAAGGGTACGCCGTGTTGCTCGGCTAGCGCCCGGCAGTCTTCATACTCCGGTGCAAATTTGGTATTCTTCGGATTCAAGCGGGCAAACTTAACCCTAGCGCGGCCGTATGGCGTCTCCAATACCTGCACGAACCGCTGGAGTGCCTGCCTTTCCACAGTTTGTTTGCGAATACCCAGCGTGCTGGTCTCGGCGAACAGGATGGCGCATAATTCATCTGCTGCCGGAGGCGGGCAGAGTACCGAAAGCAATATCCCAGGGCGGTTTTTTTTCATCTGCACCGGTTGGAGGAAGACATCCAAGGCTCCGGATTGAAACAGGCGGTTCATCATAAAGTCGTATATTTGTGGATTAAGATCATCGACGTTGGTTTCCAATAAAGCCAGGGTCTCGATGGTGGCTTGTATACTGGATTCTGCTTGCTCACCAATCAGCACACGCATCACATTGGGGATGGGTAAATCTCGCCCTCCAGCGCCATACCCAATGGACAGCAGTTTCATCGAGGGGATTGCACCAAAGCTGTGCGTAATCGAGCTCAGAATCGCCGCGCCGGTTGGTGTTACGAGCTCAAATTCCAGTTCGCTGCCGGTGACCGGCACTCCTTTGAGGAGAGCTAAAGTGGCTGGAGCAGGCAGCGGCAGGTGCCCGTGGGCGCTACGGGTGAAACCACGCCCCAGGGGCAGGGGTGAGGCAAAGATGGCTTCTATTCCCAACAGTTCCAACCCAATGAGTGCACCGGCAATATCAACGATCGCATCCAGGCCACCTAATTCGTGCAGGTGCACCTGATCAACAGGCACGCCATGAATGCTGGCTTCTACCTCGCCCAGCCGCCGGCAGATCGCACTCGATCTCACCCGGACTCTCTCCGGGAGCTTGCTATCCGCTAACAACTTCAGAATCTCTCCCAAAGTGCGCTCTATAACGTCGTCCTCGATTAGAACATCGACTTTGATCGCCCTCAGCCCGTTTTTATTGACCGGGTAAGTATTCATGTCAAAGCCGGCTAGATTTAATGTTGCCAGCCCTTGACGCAAGTCAGCTTCTGACAGCCCGGCGTCTAGCAGCGCCCCCAGAATCATATCTCCGCTGGCACCTGCAATACAATCGAAATATGCGATTTTCATCGGCTATCCCTGGCGGTCAATGTGTCGATCCTGTTGAACGTTCTCAGCTCTGCTGTCTTCTAAGCGTCTGAGTATCAGGTGTGCGATCTGACCAGCCCCAAAACCGTTGTCAATGTTGACCACTGCTACCCCAGGTGCGCAGGAGCTTAGCATCGCCAGCAAGGCTGCCAGTCCATTAAAGCTGGCGCCGTAACCAATACTGGTGGGCACACCGATCACCGGGCAGGATACCAGACCGGCGACTACGCTGGTCATGGCACCCTCCATCCCGGCTACCGAAATCACCACATCGGCATTCAGCAGCATTTGGTGCTTGTCCAACAGGCGATGCAGACCGGCAACCCCGACATCGTACGATCTCTGGACGCGGCTGCCGAAGAATTCCAGGGTCTGGGCGGCTTCTTCGGCCACCGGTAAATCGGATGACCCGGCGCTGAGCACCGCGGCATAGGGGGCGTTTTCCGAGACGGATGGCGGGTTCCCTCTACTCAGTGTGATCAGGCGAGAGACCGGATCGTAATGTGCTGCAGGCAACTGGCCCTGGATTTCAACTGCCATCTCTGGATTTACACGAGTTCCCATTACCCGGTCGTGATGCTGCCACAGTCGCCCCAGGATCGTTGCTGCCTGGTCGCTGGATTTACTCTGGCAGAAGACGACTTCTGGCAGACCGGTGCGCAAGGCGCGATGCAGATCGAGACGGGCAATGCCAATATCCTCGTAAGGCAGCACGCGCAGGCGCTCCATAGCCTGATCAACGGATAAGTCTCCGCTCTGCACATCCTGGAGCAACTGTTGGAGTTTATCGGTGTCCATGCTTGGGCAGAAAAGCTTCATTCAGGCTTCCCGAGCGAAATCCAGCCAGGTCGAGGGTTACATATAAGTAACCGGCAGCCTTGACAGCTTGAACAATGGCGTCACGCATTGCAAGGATTTCAGGGAAATCTTCAGGTTGGACCTCAATACGAGCTACTTGGTCATGGTGGCGCACACGCAGTTGGCGGAAGCCCATTAGATGCAGGCTGCGTTCAGCTTGCTCGACCTGGCTGAGCATTTCCAGGCTGATGTGTGTGCCGTATGGAATACGCGACGACAGGCAGGCCGCCGCAGGTTTATCCCAATTGGGCAGCCCAACCTGGCGCGCCAACCGGCGAATATCATCTTTAGAGAATCCTGCTTCCAATAGCGGGCTGCGCACTCCCCGCTCGCGGGCAGCCTGGCGACCAGGGCGATGATCCAGGGCATCATCGGCGTTCGTGCCATCTGCGAGGCAGTCATAACCATGCTGCCGGGCATAGTCGATCAGGCGGTCGTAGACCTCCGTCTTGCAAAAATAGCAGCGCTGGGGAGTATTTTCCAGGTACAGCGGGTCATCCGTTTCATGGCTCTCGATCAAAATATGCTGGACACCGATATGTCGGGCGACCGCTTCAGCCTCTGCCCGCTCGTCGTTTGCAAGGCTGGCTGAAATTGCTGTAAGGGCGATAACGTCCTGACCTAATACATCATGAGCGACCTTCAATAGCAGGCTGCTGTCTGTTCCGCCCGAATAAGCCACCGCCAGGCGTTTCAAAGAACGGAGAATGTCTTGTAGCAAGGTTATTTTTTCTGTATCCATAACTTCTCGTTGGGGGTCACTCAACTGACACCGTGATCCCTGGCATAAACAAAATACCTATAAATGGGGCTATTATAATCAATAGGTTCTTTCGCGCCGATCCATACGGTGCAGCCCGGCGGTATGGGCTAGGTCGACGGCCTGTTGAAATTCCTGTGATTTTATGGGGTGATTTAATTTCGGGTAGAGTCGAGCCTGAAATGCCGGGCGATACTGGTCCATCAGGTTCAGGTAGGTATCTTTGGATACGCGCTCGGCCAGGAAATTGACAATTTCGGCGGTGCCGGCCAGGCCATTGGGCAGCACCAGGTGCCGTAGCAGCAGGCCGCGCTGTGCCAGGCCGCGCTCGTTAATCTGCAGATCACCCACCTGACGGTGCATCTCCAACACGGCAGCCTGGTTGATTTCCGGGTAGTGGGGGGCTTTTGAATAATAACGAGCGATCTGGTCGCTGGCATACTTCATATCCGGCATATAGATATCGATGATGCCATCCAGTAACCTCAACATTTCCAGCGTGTCAAATCCTCCGGTATTGTAAACCAGCGGCAGGTGCAGCCCATTGTGAGCGGCAAGATCCACCGCTGCCAGAATCTGTGGCACCACATGAGTTGGGGTTACAAGGTTGATGTTGTGGCAGCCCGCCTGCTGCAGCTTCAGCATGATGGCAGCCAGCTCTCCTGTATCGACTTCTTCGCCGGTATCTAGCTGGCTTATCTCATAATTCTGGCAGAACTGGCAGTGCAGACTGCAACCGGTAAAAAAGATCGTCCCGGAACCACGCCAGCCCCGAAGCGGATCCTCTTCGCCGAGATGAGGGCCATAACCGCTAATCCGGGCGTGTTCACCGGTGCGGCAGATGCCGCGCTCGCCGACCAGGCGGTTTTTCTTACATTTCCTGGGACAGCAATCGCAGTGTTCCAGATGTAAGGAAGCTAACTGAGCGCGCTTGCCGAGTTCTCCGCTATCGAGCAGGTTTAGGTAGGCGGGTTTCCAGTGATTGACCATCAATTGATTACTCACCGATACTGGGATTCAGTGCAGCCATCAACGCTTCTGGGAAGCGGATCGGCATACCGGTCGACAGGTGGTAATCTCCAGCTCATCGCGCAGCAGGGCAGGCTGCTTGTACTGAATATGGTTGCGGCGCAGGAAAATCGCAAATCCAGCTTCCTGCATGCGTTCCCACGACCAATCCACTTGAGCTAAATGTTGCGCCCCGCATTCACCGACGTACTCAAGATACACAGCGTTATTGACATGCTGTAAACTGTCAATATCTTTCCATTCAACCTGGCGACGCCAGCAATAAGCCCCCATCGGGGGAGGCGGCGCCACAGGGTACGCCTGGCGCTCCGGAAATGACTCGGGTAATCCACCTGGGAAAAAGGCGTCTGCCATCTCTGCTGGGATGCTGACTGGCCGCCAGGTACTGGCATTCAAATAAATCCAGTCGGTATGCGCCCTGGCAACCACCGTACCATTACCTGAAATGGTGAACTCATACATTCGGCGTGAGCTGGCGCGCCGGAAGTCTGCCACCCAGGTTTTGACGTCCAGAATATGGTTGTACTCGACTGGTCGGATATACTCGATCTCTGTGGCAAAAGCCAGCCAGATGCGGTTCATCTCGTTGTAGCGACCTTCGTCATAACCGGCATCGGCGCTGGCATCGGTGGCTGCCTCTTGCATAAAACGCAGGTAGTTGGCATTGTTTAGATGCCCGTTGGCGTCACATTCATAGTGGCGGATACGGAAACTGCGGCTAAATATTCTGGGCATAGACTTCAGGATTGACGCAAAACGGAAGCCGTTCGCCGCGCAGGCCACTCAGCAGATTCAGGCAGGCGCGCTCCGCCATCGCCCGGCGGGTATCCCGGGTTGCCGAGCCAATGTGCGGCACGACCAGGCAGTTGGGCAGGCTGTAGAGCGGATGGTTGGGTGGCAAGGGCTCGGGGTCGGTGACATCCAGCGCGGCGGCGGCGATCCAACCTTTCTGCAAAGCCTGTACCAGTGCTTCGGTGTGTACTACTGGGCCGCGTGAAGTATTGACCAGAATGGCGGTTGGCTTCATGTGCCGCAGTTGGGGCTCGCCAATCAAGTGATGGGTTAGGGATGTGAGTGGGGTATGCAAGCTGACAAAATCGCTGAGTTCAAGCAGCTCATCTAGCGGCAGGTGGGTTGCCTGGAGGTGGGCCTCTAGCTCGGGCTGTGGTTGGGGGTCAGAGTAAAGGATGTGCATCCCAAATGCTCGGGCACGCTCAGCCATAGCTTTACCAATCTTGCCCATCCCAATAATTCCAAGATTAGCCCCATTCAGATCCGCCCCCAGCCAACCAGTTGGCGACCAGGTGATCCAGCGCCCGGCACGCGCATCGGCATTGGCTTCCAGCAGCCGCCGGGCGGCTGCCAGCAGGATCGCCATCGTCAGGTCAGCAGTGCCCTCTGTGAGCACACCGGGGGTGTTGCCAACCGGTACGCCGCGCCGGGTGCAGGCAGCCAGGTCGATGTTATCGACCCCAACTGCCATGTTGCTTACCACGCGCAGGCGTGGGGCGCGATCCAGCAGAGCCTGATTCACCGGGATGGTGAGCAGTGTAAATAATCCATCCGCATCAGCCAGGTGCGCTTCCAGTTCGGGAGCCAGCCGGGTGGCGTCGGCAGGGCCGACCAACATACGACAATGTCCATCTAATGCCGCCAGCCATCTTTCCGGTAAGGTATGTGTGATCAAGACGAGAGGCATTCGGTTCATAGGCTAAATATAAACGTGAGGTCATTAACATTCGTCATGGTAGGTCCAGTTTTAAGCAGGTCGTCCAGGGGGTCAAACAAGTGATAAGCATCGTTATTTTTCAAATAGACGGTCGCATTCAAGCCCAGAGCCTGGGCTCGTTCAAGGGTAGCGCCTGTAACAACGGCACCGGCTGCATCGCCCGCCCAAGCCGTCCCCCGTCACGGTGACGGTGGTCTCACCACCGGCAATTACACAGCCTGGACGTGGGACAGGACGCCCGCTCTCTGCCATCTCCCTACCTACACTGGCCAGCACTCGCCCCACCTGGCGGGCTTCACCTTGCATACTGGTTGTGAGTAACAAGGTATTAAAACCCTCAAGCCGCGCTTGTTCGAGAGCAGCCTGGGCTGCCAGCCGATTGCTGCCGATAACTAAGATTTGGGTACGCTCAAATAGCAGATTGTCAGACTTTGGCGTTTCCTCAATCTGACCTTCCAAGCCTTTCTGCAGATGGGTAAGAATGGCTTGCGGGGCTTGATCGATAAGATCGCAACGCTCCAGGATTTCCCATGCTTGCTGGAAAGAAGTGGGATCGGGCACCGTAGGTCCAGATGCGATCATATCTAGCGGATCACCGATGACATCCGACAGGACCAGAGTGATCAACCGGGCCGGAGCTATTCGCCGGGCCAGGTTGCCGCCTTTGAGTGTTTCCAGGTGTTTACGCAGTGTGTTGATCTCCTGGATGTTGGCGCCGCTTCTCAGCAATGCCCCGGTTAGTTCCTGCACAGCTCCCAGCGCGACACCCGTCGCAGGTGAAACCAGCAATGCCGAACCACCTCCTGAGAGCAAGCAGATGACCAGATCGTCGGACTGGCTGTCCTGCAGCATCTGATTCAATTGCCGGGCAGCCAGTACACCTCGTTCGTCTGGGAGGGGATGGCCGGCTTCCAACAATTGGATCTTTCTACATCCCGGCTCTCGATAGCCCTCTTTGACAATAACCAATCCATCTTCGAGCCGGTCGGCCAGAATACTCTCGATAGCTGCTGCCATGGGAGCCCCGGCTTTACCGGCACCAACCACTCGCACTCGTCGAAAACTGGTTAGATCATAGGTTTGATCGGCTAGCGTCAGTCGATCCCCCACACGTTTTAGATGGCGTCTGACCGCAGCACCGGGTTCTACAGACTCAACCGCAGCTGACAGGATACGCGCAACCGCTTCCCCTTGAGGAAATGCTTGCAGTGATTTAGTTTGGAAGCGACTCGGTTTCATCGGAGGAGGATGGGTCTGTTTGGAGTGAGGTCATTTCCACTGCCTGGCTGGCTTTCGTGAGCCGGTACTGGTAACCTACTGCGGAGCTGAGGTGCGCGCCGAATAATACGATCCAGGCATTGATGTAAAAAAAGACAATTAATCCCAGGGTCGTGCTTACCGATCCATAGATGGCTTCGTAGTTTGTCAGCCCGCTGTTTAAAAACCACATATAAACACGTGATGCCAGGAATGTTGCCGAAGTAGCAAATATAGCCCCCCAGATAGCTTCCGACCAACGTACCTTGGTTTTGGGTACCCAGCGATATAAACCGACAAACCCCACAAAGAAAAGACCAATTGAAATACCGTTGATCGTAAAGTTAGTCAGCCAGCCTTTAATCTGGGTGAAGTCGTCAAGTATAGGCAGATCGATGCGTGCAATCAGGCTGATCAGGGTGGTCGCAATGACCCAGAAGAATTGAGCCAATACAATCAAACCTACCATCAGTACCGCCATCAGACGCCCTTGAAATACGGTTACCCGACCGGCATCCGGCCAGGCGCGGCTGACATTGCGCGCCAGCGACGTAAAGGCACCGGTGGCAGACCAGATTAATCCCACCAGACCAATGATTCCACTGATGCTGCTGGTCGATACGATCTGCTCAAGAGTAGCTTCTAGTTGGTCTGTGGGAATTTTGAATAGGTCACCAATAAAGCCTACGATCTGTTCAATGGCTGCTGAGCTGGCCAACCAGATGCTGGCAATTGCCGTTAGAAGCAATAACAACGGAAAGAGCGAAAACAGGGCAAAATAAGCGAGAGCACCGGCTGCCTCTGGGGCAAAAGCCAATCCGAATGTGTCTGCCGCGCGCACGAGGACACTCGGCACTCCCAACAAGTGTTGGTCAAGCCAGCGGAAAGCTGCCTCACCTTTGCCCTGAATTTTCTTTAGATCCATCAAGTCAAGCCGCTTGGGTCACTTCCGGATAATCGTTACCTGGGCTGTTGACCAGCCGGGAGACCGGATAGGCCGTCAATTCCTCGGAGGGGTACGGTATTAGCAACGATTGGAGTGCCTGGATGTCGGCTTCCTGTTGCTCCAGCCAGCTAGGATAAGCAGTTTGGGGCAGGATAACCGGCATGCGGTTATGGATTGGCCGCATAAAATCATTAGGCTCGGTCGTGATAATCGTGCAGGAAAGGATTTGGGAGCCATCGGCAGCATGCCAGTTTTCCCACAACCCGGCAAATACAAAAGGTTTGCCGGATTTCAGGCGGATATACATGGGCGTTTTGACTTTTTGGCCCGGCTCTACACGCCATTCGAAAAAACCGTCTGCCAGGATCAAGCAGCGCCGGTGGCGAAAGGCCGCCTTGAAAGCCGGTTTTTCGCTTAGCGTTTCAGCCCGGGCGTTGATCATGCGGTTGCCAATGCTGGGATCCTTCGCCCACGAAGGGATCAAACCCCAGACGAAGAAATCCAGCTGATTCTTGCCGTCATTTGGAACCACAGCAATAGGTTGAGTGGGTGCAATATTGTAGCGTGGGCCAACATCTTCTGCCACGCTCAGCCAGGGAAATTCCTGCCGGAGCTGTTCTGGGCTGGTGGTTAAAGTAAATCGTCCGCACATTGTGTGGCTCTCCTCAGTGCTGGCGGTGTTTGGGAGGTATCTAGTACATCTGTAATCCGCCGGCTTATTCAGATTTTATCATTATCTCTGTTGGAATTTATGGCACAATCCCGCTTCTTGCCAGATCCTCGCCCAGGATGATCTCAATATCCACGGGTGAGGCAGGGTCAAATCGGCTGTACACCTTGTTGGGATTGATCTTCAGGGTTTCTAGCAGATATTTTAGCAGATAAGGATTCCCACTGTGATCGATTACTGTGGTAGCAAAGGTGCGGTCGGCGGTCTCGGAAACACTCGCCACGTTAACCCCCTGGCTGCGCAGCAGGTTAGCGCTGCGGTCCGCCAAATCGGGTGTGGAGCTGCCATTGAAGATTGCCAGGCTGGCCGACTCGGCTTGCATCTGTGCTAGAGCATCGCCGGCTGTGGCAGGACCCAGGCTGCTTCCGGTGTTGAAGATCTGGTCGACCAGCAGTTGGATTTTATCGGGAAGTGGAATCAGGATGCTCAGGTTATCCGGAGAAAAGCCAAACAACACGTAGTCGTCGTTGATTACTCCCCGCTGGATATTGCCCTCCTCTACCTGCTGGGCGAGAAGCGCCAGCCGGATGGCGTCATTCAAGCTCAAATTGGTGCGAATCCCTGACGAAAGCTCACTGTAAATCTCGGGTGCTTTTGCAATCAGTTTTGGTAACATCTCTGCGTTGAAGACACGTTCACGAATACCCATCAACACCTGCTGCTGCCGCAGAGCGCGATCAAAATCGCCACCTTCGGTATAGCGAGCCCGGGCATAAGCCAGCGCCCAGGGTCCAGAGAGGATGTGCTCGCCAGGTCGTAGCTTTTTAATCGTCTTCGCTCCATCTCCCAGTTTGTCGATTGTGATCTTGCTCGGCACAACGACGCGGACGCCCCCTATCTCGTCTATAAAATCCTCAAAGGCTTGAAAATCGATTTGAGCGTAGTAGTTGATCGGCACACCCAGGAACTCTTCCACAGTTTTGATCGCTAATCCTGGCCCGCCTCCAGGAAGCTTGTAAGCGTCACCCAGGTAATAAGCCGTATTAATTTTGCTGTGTTCGAACCCTGGAATTGAGACCCACATATCGCGTGGGATGGATAACACGCCGGCTGTCTTGGTCAGCGGGTCCAGGGTAAGCAATATCATCGTATCGCTACGTGAGTACTTTTCTTCTGAATTCCAGTCACGGAAATCCAGCCCAACCAGCAAGATCGTCACCCTGCCGGCGCCATCCCAAGGCGTTGCCGCAGGGATGGCTTGCTCTACCTCGCTTATCGTAGGGGTGATCACCTCACCAGGTAATATCTCGGTAACGACCGGTGTTTCGGTGGCTGCCTTGGGAAAAAAGTCAGGCAATCCCCCCTGGCTGGTGGATGCTGCCGCATGTCCCAGGACATATGCTGCTGCTCCAGCCAGGATGATCATCCCTGCGAGCAGGACAATCATACCTGCGCGGAACCATTTGGTGCGAAATACCGATTTGCTTTTACTCATGGCCATTATTTTGCACTGAGTGTGCCTGCCTCACGGAGCCGGTGGCGGTGGCGCCTCTGGTGGGGTTGGGGTTTCCGTTGGCGGAGGCGTCGTTTCGGTCGGCGTGGGTGTATCAACCGGTATCGTTGCAGTGGGAGTCGGAGTCTCACTCGGCACGATGACACTGGTATCTGTCGGTGAAGGCGATACAGTAAGTGTATAAGGCAGGGTGACTGTTGGAGTCAGTGAGAATGTGGCTGTGGGAGGTGTACATTGCTCCTGCGCCGCGCTGAACAACTGCAATAGGGCTTCATCTCCCCGAATATTGATAGCCAGCTCGTACTGTGCTTGTGCTTCACACCAGTCACCCTGGTTTGCAAGCTGATCGCCATACTGAATTAATGCCCCACGATAACGCTCCAGAGCCGTCCAGCCGGAAGAATCATGCAGCCCTGGCGCAGCCGCGGCGATCTGACCGAAATAATAGACGGCCTGCTGCGGGTAGGCTTCCCAAAAGCTTGTGCCGATCATGTAAATACGCGCCCACGTCCGGGCAGTGTTGGCCTCTACATCGAGCGGTCCAAAACGCTCAGCCAGGCTTAAATCATATACCCCGCCTTGCAGATTGCCTTCTTGAAGAATTTTCTCGATACCCCGGCTGCGGAATGCCAGGTATAGCATCCCGTCCACCTGAGGGGCTTCATAGTTTAAGTTCTCCTTGCGCAAAGCCGTCAGGGTATCCAACACATTGCTCCACTGGCTGTTTGCCAGCAAAGTGGCAGCTTTAGCAAATAGATCCTGGATGGGGCGTGGATCGTGGGTGGGTGAAGGGGTGATGGTTGGAGGTGGAGTTGTGGGCGTCGGGGTGGCGGTGGCGTAAATAATGGCGATCACTTGCGCCAGCTTGGAGGCGGCATCGGGATACCCGGGGTTTTCGGAGAGAACGTACTCGAAGCGCTGGCGTGCAATCTCAAAGCGCCCCTGGGATAAATCTTGCAGGGCGAGCTGGTACTGTGCCTGCACGGCTTGCTGTGCCTGGGCAGTGGCAGCAGCCTGGTTTTCAGTTTTCCCGCTGAGGTAGCCGGCAGTCCCGCCAAGGACAATGACAACTATCAATAAAAGAGCAACCAAAAGCGCCCACAACCAAATAGGTATAGATTTATTACGCTTGTAGTTGTCACCAGCAGCTTGTTGCGGCTCCCTGGTTGCCCTAGAAATGGGTGCCGTCGTTCTGCGTTTCACACGGATCGGCTGTGTATCCCCTGCAATCGAATCTGATTTCGGTTTCAGGGGTTGAGTATCGTCAAGATTGTCTTGCATAAAGTTAAGGACGTCAGGCTAACAATTTTGTTCCGGCCAGTTCGATAAGGATTCTAGCGAGCCTATCGCTTCAGTAGCGCAAGTACGTGAGATCATAAAAGGGAGCGCTCACACCGCAGCGCTCCCTTTTATCATTACTTTCGACCCTTACCGGATCAGGTGCGCTTGCAGGGTGATTTCCACGGCTGCCAGTGCGGCTGAGACAGGGCAACCTGTCTTGGTGGCTTCCGCAATTTCCTGGAATTGCTCGGCGCTGATCTCTGGCACTTCTGCTTCGGTTTCCAGGTCGATGCGGGTGATGCGCGCTTTTCCGTCTACTCGGCCCAAATGAACCGTAGCCCGGGTAGATACGCGCTGGGGGGAAAAGCCGGCTTTTCCTAATCCGGAGCTGAGGGCCATTGAGAAACAACCGGCATGGGCCGCTCCCAGGAGCTCTTCAGGGTTGGTTCCTTCACCCTCTTCAAATCGAGAAGCGTATGAAAATGCACCATCAAAGGAACCAAACTGCATCCGGCCTTTACCGTCGCTGAGAGTGCCTTCCCAAATCGCTTGTGCGTGACGAACTGCCATATCTTATCTATCTCCAATAAGTGAGTTAATCTGTAAAAGTGTATTCCAAATCGTTATAATCTTCTTCGTGGTCCTCGTCACTGCCGGAGACGCTTAGTGAAGATGTCAGGTCTTTTTGCTTACCTTCCTCTTCTAAGAAGCGCCCTTGGACGAAGCCTGTACCAGCCGGGATCAGCTTGCCGATGATCACGTTTTCCTTGAGTCCATACAGCGGATCCTGGGTGGATGCAATCGCCGCTCCTGCCAGAACTTTAATCGTATGTTGGAAGGAGGAAGCTGACAAGAAAGAGTCGGTGCTCAACGAGGCTTTGGTGATGCCTAGCAACATCTCAACGAATTTTGCCGGGCGTTTACCCTGGGTCAAAAGCTGCTCATTGACCCGCTTCAACTCCAGATAATCCACCAGATCTCCGGGCAGGAAACCGCTGTCTCCAGGACGGGTAACCTGCACTTTAGACATCATTTTTCGAATGATAACTTCGAAATGCTTATCATTGATGTTCTGGCCTTGCGAGCGGTAGACCTTCTGAACTTCGGATAACAGATACATCTGGCAGGCGATCCGCCCACGGATGCGCAGGACGCGGTGGGGGTTGAGCGAGCCTTCCGTCAACGGCTGACCGGCTTCGACATGGTCACCGTCCCTCACCAGGATGCGGGAGGTCGAAGGTATTTCGTATTCCTTCTCCTCGCGTGATTCATAAGCAATGATCACTTTTGAGTTGCTGGAGGCACCATTGCCCTCAGGGCTTGCCTCGATGCGGACACGCCCAGGATTTTGGGCATTAATCATCGCCACAGCATCCGAGCTGGTTTCGCTGGAGTAGGCAATCACATCTCCCTGGCTGACCTCGCTGCCATCTAAGACCGCGATTGTCCATCCCGCTGGAAGATCATACTCATCCTGGATCAACTCGCTGTGCTCGATATGGGCAATTCGCTGGTCGCTGTAGCGATCGGATTGCATGATCCGCACGCTGCCGCTAATTTCCGAAACAACAGCTTCGCCTTTGGGGGTCTTGCGGGCTTCAAACAGCTCTTCGACGCGCGGCAGACCGGTAGTGATATCGCCGCCGGCGGCAACACCACCGGTGTGGAAAGTTCGCAGCGTCAGCTGGGTGCCGGGCTCACCAATCGATTGTGCAGCCACAATGCCAACCGCAGATCCCATATCCACCATCTTGCCACGACCCAAATCCAAGCCGTAGCACTTGGTGCATACGCCATGAGTCAGTTCGCATGTGAGCGGTGAACGAACCTTGACTTCCTCTACTTCGGATTGGGTAATCAGGCGCACCCGATGGTGGTCGAGAACATCGTCTCGGTCTGCCAGGATTTCCCCGGTATGCGGGTCGACAACACGCTCGGCGAGCAAACGACCATACAGGCGAGTGCCCATCGACTGGCCGGCAATATCATCTCTGCGCCGGATCACCAGTCCTTCCTGCGTATAGCAGTCCTCATCGTTGATGATGACATCTTGGGCGACATCGACCAGGCGCCGGGTGAGATAGCCTGCATCTGCAGTGCGCAGCGCGGTATCTGCCAGGCCTTTACGAGCACCATGCGTCGAGATGAAGTATTCCAGGGCATTCAAGCCTTCGCGAAAGTTCGAGCGAATCGGCAGTGGGATGATGCGCCCGGAAGGATCAGCCATCAGGCCACGCATGCCGGCCAGCTGAGAGATAGGTCCGAATCCACCTTTGGTGGCCCCAGAGATAGCCTGAGCAGCCAGGTTGCCGTTTGGATCCATCGACTTCTTAACTTCATCCGCGACCAGGTTCGTGGTGCGCTGCCAGATTTCAATCGTGCGCTCGTTCATCTCTTGTTCAGTAAGTAACCCTCGCCGGAAATCACGGTTAACGACTTCGGCATCCGAAAGAGCCTGGTTGATAATCGTCTCTTTAGCGAGCGGTACAGAAATATCGGAAACAGCCAGCGAGTAGCCAGAGATGGTGGCGTACTGGAACCCGATATCTTTGATAGCATCTGCAATATCGGGCGTCTGTTCTTCGCCGCTGACTTCATACAGGTCGGCCATCAGATCTTTAAGCCCGCCTTTATCGAGCATCATATTGACGAAGCGGATATCTTCCGGGAGCACCCGGTTAAATAGGATGCGCCCAACGGTAGTGTCAATCAGACGTTCCTGTGCTTGTGGCAGCCGGTTGCCTAGATCGTCGTACCAGGTTTGCACCTTGAGTTTGATGTCTGCATGGATGTGCACCTGTTTTAGATGATAAGCTAGCTCGGCTTCATCCATATCGGCAAATATGCGACCATCGCCTTTGTGTTTCAGGTTATCGGATTTGGTCAGATAGTAAACACCCAGCACCATATCCTTCGAAGGACTGATGATTGGCTCACCATCCGCGGGCTTGAGCAGGTTGCGGGATGAAAGCATTAACTGTCGCGCTTCCCAAACGGCTCTTTGAGAGAGTGGCACATGCACCGCCATCTGATCTCCGTCAAAGTCGGCATTGAAAGCAGTCGTGACTAGGGGGTGCAGTTGAATTGCACTGCCTTCGATCAAGATCGGTTCGAAGGCCTGGATGCCCAGACGATGCAGGGTAGGCGCTCGGTTCAGCAGAACCGGGCGCTCTTTAATCACCTCTTCCAGGACTTCCCAAACTTCTGGGCGATTGCGTTCGATAAACCGCTTGGCGCCCTTGACATTGGCTGCATAGTTATGCGACACCAGACGTGAGATCACAAAAGGCCGGTACAGCTCAAGCGCCATGGTCTTGGGTAGACCACATTGATACAACTTTAGCTTTGGGCCTACGACAATGACTGAACGGCCAGAATAATCGACGCGCTTGCCAAGCAGGTTGCGGCGGAAGCGGCCCTTTTTACCTTTCAACATATCGCTCAATGACTTCAGCTCGCGCCGTCCACGGCGGGAGAGAGCTTTGCCGCGCTGGGAGTTATCGATCAGCGAGTCCACCGCCTCTTGAAGCATACGCTTCTCATTGCGCACGATGACATCCGGCGCGCCTAATTCCAGTAGACGCTTGAGGCGGTTGTTGCGGTTAATCACCCGGCGGTAGAGATCGTTCAAGTCGGAGGTGGCAAACCGGCCGCCATCTAGCTGCACCATCGGACGTAAGTCCGGCGGGATGACCGGCAGGACTGTCAGCACCATCCATTCCGGACGGTTGCCGGAACGGCGAAAAGCCTCCACGACCTTCAGGCGCTTGGTAGCTTTCCTGCGTTTCTGCTTGCTCCGTGAGGTGCGCACTTCGTGCCATAGCTCTTCAGCCAGCTTATCCAGATCCATGCGTCGGAGAATGTCGTAAAAGGCTTCGGCACCCATATCGGCCCGGAATACCTGGCCCCAGCGAGATTTAAGCTCGCGGAAGCGCGTCTCTCCCATAAATGTCAGTGGGCGCAGCTCCAGCAGCTCGTCTCGCAAACGTGCATTTTCATCGCGTGCTGCATCCGATTGGTCGTCTAGCTGCATGCGTAGTTGTTCCATGCCTAAGTCGGCTTCAGCCCGGATTTTTTCTGCTTCCATTCGGACGTGTTCTAATTCGCGCTGTTTTTGATCCTTAAGCTCGCTTTCCAGATCCTCCAGCCGCTGCTTAACCACGCTCTGCACCGTCGATATGTGTTGTGTAGCGATGGTCTCGCCCGCGTTGACAATAATAATATCGGTATCAGGGAAGAGGATCTCGGTCCGGGTTGTTTTGCCGGTCTGCTCGCGCAGGTTGGCCTCGGTGCGCTGACCTGCCTTAATGATCGGATCCAGTTTTTCGGCAATCATCTCATCGAAACGCTGTTCGATGGTCAGCTTGCGCTGTTGCAGCTCGTGGAGATGGCGATCTCGCCCCGCTTTGAGTTCTGCAATCTTGGTATTGATCTTGGCAGCTTGTTCCCGTTCTGTGACGGTGATCTTTTCTTCCAAGCGTTTAAGTGCTTTCTGCCGTGATTCTTCATCTACAAAGGTGACCACGTACTGGGCGAAGTATAGTACCCGGTCTAGGTTTCGCCGGGAGATGTCGAGTAATAAACCGAGGTAAGAGGGGATGCGGCGGGTATACCAGACATGGGCGACTGGCGCTGCCAGCTCAATGTGCCCCATCCGTTCGCGACGAACCGATGAGCGAGTTACTTCTACACCGCACTTATCGCAGATAATTCCTTTATAACGAATGTTACGATATTTGCCACAGTAACATTGCCAGTCACGCGTCGGGCCGAAGATGGCCTCACAAAACAAGCCATCCTTTTCGGGCCGCAGGCGACGGTAGTTGATCGTCTCGGGCTTAAGCACCTCCCCGTAAGACCACGAGCGAATGGTCTCGGGCGATGCCAGGCTAATACGAAGCGACTTCAAACCTTTTGTTTCCACTTATGCCTCCTGAACCGGTCTATTGTGCTCTGTGGCGTATTCACAAGTCCGAACCCGGGTTGACAAACCGACATATCCCCACCTGCTCATCCTACCGGAGAAGCTGGCTGCTGTTCAGTAAATGTAAAAATCTGTCTACAGAGATCGAGGTATTTATCCAGAACAAATGTGCTATTGATGAGACAAACAAATAGCAGCGCATGAGATTCGTTCTCAAGCGCTCTATGCTGAAACTCCATAATTCATTCTATATCCGTGACTGGTTATTATAACAACCTTGGGTATGTTTGGTCAAGGTATAGAAGGTTAGGTTAATAAAGTTTTACTTTTTCTTGGGCTCCGGTTTAAGCCCCTGAATGGGGATGGATAGGAAGAAGGTACTGCCTTTCCCCAATTGGCTCTCCACCCAAACCTGCCCGCTGTGCCTCTCCGCGATGGATTTGACGATTGCTATTCCTAAACCAGTGCTGCGCGACTCCCGAGAGCCAGGCTGGGGGCTGTTATAGTATTTGTCGAATAAGCGTGCCTGATCCATTGGTGAGATCCCAATCCCCGAGTCTTTTATCTCGAACACGACTCGATCTGTTCGAGTTTGCACACTCACGGAGACAATCCCTTCATTCCGATTGAACTTGATGGCGTTATCTACCAGGTTGTAGATTGCCTGCTGCATCAATGCAGGATCGGCTTCAATACGAGGGAGAGAAGTCGGGATATCTACTTTAACTTGAATATGTTTTTGGGCAGCCTGCACGCTTAATGCAGTGACAACTGGCTCGATAATCTCTGATACGGTAGTTTGCTCGAGCTTTAGTCCAATCCCTGCTCCAATACGGCTAAGATCCAACAGGTTCGTAACCAGGCGTGACATGATCTCGACACTGGATAGGATTTTTTGCACATAACCGACTTGTTGATCGTTGAGCTGCCCGACCATTTCCAACATCGTGGTATAGCCGCGAATTAGAGTCAGCGGCGAGCGCAAATCATGGCTAACCGTAGATACAAATTCGGACTTAAGTGTATCCAGCTCCTTGAATCGGGTCACATCACGAAGGATGCACACCCGACCTACACGCTGACCTTCTGCCAGTACAGGTGTAGCCGTTGCCAGGTAGACTTTTCCATCAGGAAGCGTAATCTCGACCGTCTGATTTTCATCGCTGGAGTTACGCAGTAAATCCACAAGCTCTTTTTGGGCGATTACACTTTCAATTGGCTGACCTATATCGGTATGAATCCCTAATCCCAATACCTGCCAGGCGGCTGGATTCGCCAGCAGCAAACGGTTGTGCTGGTCCGTCACCAGAATCGGATCGGGATTGGCATCCAGAATTGCTGCCAGCCGCTGGCGCCCAATCTCGGAGCTTTGATAGAGACGAGCATTGGCGGCTGCCAGGGTAGCCTGGTTGCCGAGGGTAATCAGGAAGCGGACTTCTTCATTTGTAAAACGGTGTGGCTGGTCGTAGGCTACCCAAAATGCTCCATAATACAAATTTTCATGGCGCAGTGCAACCGCCATCAGGGATGCAGGGGCAGGTGAATTAAACGGCAGGTTAAACAACCGCGGTCTTTGAAGATTGCCCAGCACCAACTTATCCTGTTGTCGAGTAAACGCCAGGATTTGCTCGTCCAAGGCAGCATACTGCCCGTCGGCAGGTCCGGATGAGAAGCACACCGGCTTGGCCGGAATCTGGGAAAATCCTGGCATGACAGACGGGACAAGCACCACACGAACCGCCGATGCGCCTGTAGACAAAGCCGAGTCCAGGATCGGCTGGATAGCATCAGATATATCAAGACTGGCGGACACACTCTGACTGACAGCCAACAGGCGACTTTGTTCTTCCATGCGGGCTTTTAAATTCAAGCGCATCTTCTCGATTGAAAGGCGCAGCTCACCTAGCTCGTCGTCGCCTCCTAAGGTCAATGGTTCATCCAGTTTTCCCTGTGTGATCGCGCTAGATTCATTCGTCAGTTTTTTCAAAGAAGAAGTCAGTGGTCCAAGTGTAGATTGCAGAATCCATACCCCACAAACGACGACCAGAAGGACAATCCCTAAGAGGGGTAGCGCGATCTCTAGCGCAATTTTTTGGGTGAGCTCGGCCGGCACCGTCAGTGCGATATACCACGGAAATCCAACAGCAGGCATGAAGTAAACCAAGCGGCGTGCCCCATCCGGTCCGGTGTCATCGTAATAGCGGGGTACTTCCCCGACATCTTCGTCATACTCTTCCATCACCATCGTGTTATCAGAATGCGCTAGGATGCGGTAATTTTCGTCTAACAGGATCCCCGTTCCGCCGGCTGCTTCAAATGCGTTCAGCCCTGCCAATAAAGGTTGGGTGAAAGGGTTGGTTGCCAGATCTGTACGGCCGATCAAAACTGCCGGTTCGGCATCGGAGTCATTCTCAACTGGGGAGATAAATGTCACCTGTGCTGTCTCATCACCGATGCCAGGAGCGATTGCGTAGATTTGACCGGGGACACCAGCATTGGCAAACTGATAGCCAATTTGTTCCTCCGCAGGTGCCAGATTGAGATTGTAACTATTATTTGGGTAACCCGCAATCAAGCTACCGTTTGAATCGAGGAGGTATAACTGCCGGAAAAATTGAATGCGTTCAAAAAGCTCTCTCAAATCTGCTACGGGCTTACCAGGCTCAACAGACGATAGTTGGACGTCATCGGCTATCTGGTCCAGTAATTTCTGACCACTGCTAAGAAAATAGGGGATATTATTGGCGGCCATCTCAGCCGCGTTGGCCATCCGGATTTTCAGCATCGTGTTGGCTGCCTTACCGGCAAAATACCAGGTGCCTGCCATCAAGACGAATACCAACATCAACGCTAACGGTCCAAGGCGATATAAAATTCTGGCTTGCACGCTGCGCTCAGAAGGTGATGGCTCTAGTGGCTGCTGCCCGCCCCAGGCGGTCGGTAACATTACAGCTACAACCTGGGCAAATAAGCCGGCAACCATTAGCTCAATGCCAATCACCAGGGTGGCCTCCCCGACGTGCGTCAGCGCATAATCCAGGCGGCTGGCGATTGATCCCTGGGATATTAAAATTTGATCGATAAAGAAGAGCACAGGAAAGACGAGAGTAAGGCCTAATGCAGAAACCAGGGGTTGAGCCAGTGTGCGGAAGAAGGGAGTCCGATAGCGTTGGTAGGCAATGAAACTGAATAAGAGTGCTAACCAGGCGTATTCCAGCGGTGTAGCTAGGCTGTAAGTGACCCACAGGGCGCGCAGCAACCCGGCAACAAACGCCAGTACAATCCCCGGAGTGGGTCCCAACAAGCCCGCGGCCAGCATCCAGGGAACTGCAGATAGGATCATGACCGAGCTACCTGGTGTATCAACAGGAAAATATTGCTGTGTCAATGTCCCTGCAGCAGGAATTCCCAGCCCTAAAAACAACGAGGTTACCGGAACTGCCAGAGCTAACATAAAAAAGATCAGCCGGGATTGGCGAGTAGAAGGCTTGTCATAGCGCCGCATATACCATCCCAGATAGACAATCCCCCCAATCTGGAAAACCCAGATTAACCATCCCAGCCAATCCTTGGGAAAGTGGAAAGTTATATCATTTGCGTAAAGAGAGAATATAAATTCCATGGGATGAATTAATTAACTTCAGTTCGGGTGTAAGGAAAAATAAACCCAAAATCCTTATATCCCGAATTCACGTTAATTATACTCAGACTTTGTCTGCCAGGGCACACATTTTTTTTTGAATGGTGAAATCATTTAGCTATGTCCACTCAATTGTGTCTTGGGTGGCTTTGCTGAGATCGGCGTAAACCCCACGGCGGTATTCCGGGAGCAGGCTGGCCAGGATGTACATGGCCTCATCGGTCATCTGGCGCAATTGAGCGCCTCCAGCACGCTGAAATTCGGATCGATAGCGAAATGGTCGACCAAAGCGCAAACTGGCACCTGGTTCTCGCCAGGCGGCGGTGTATCTGAGCGCCGGGAAACCGATTGTGCCGTCTACTGCTACCGGGATGACAGGAGCCTGGCCGCGGCTGGCCAGGTAAGCCACACCTTCCTTGCCTTGTTGTAGCTCTGGTCCGCGAGTTCCTTCTGGTGCAACAAGAACGATTTGGCCCGCCCGTAATACTTCCATGACTTGCTGGACGGCTCGCCGATCGATTTCTTCCCTCTTTACGGGGATCACCCCCCAAATCTTAGGGAATATTCCCACCAGCGGATAATCGTAAACCTCTCGCTTTGCTAATGGGACGATATTGCGCGGCAGCACGTGCAATACCACAAACGGATCGATAAATGCGATGTGGTTGATCATCACGATTGCCGGTCCTACGGGCGGAACATTCTCTAAGCCTTCAACTCGGTCAAGTTTTGCTAAAAGCGTGAATCCAATATATTTTAAGAGAAAACGTAAAACCCGCCTGCGCGTCTCAAAATGTGCATGGCTATAACCGGATGTGGCGCTAATTTCGTGTTCGACCTGATCAACTGCCATTAGATTGCACCTGATTATGTAACCTAACGTCAGTTCGGGATAAGGAAAAAAGAGGTGTTTTGATAAACCCAATATCCTTTTATCCCGAATTCACGTTAACCTATAAATGATAAACACCTTGATACTCAATTGGTAGCTGTTTAGCCAGATTTCGCATGATAGTTTGAGTGCCATTCGCTAAACTGGATCGCCAATCACTTCCCTGGTCAAGTTTGAATACTGGTCCAATGGTCACAGTGATATGGGAACGCCGCAGACGCTTTATATTACCGTAAATCTGTCGATTGCGGCTACCGGTAAAGGTGATGGGTAGGATCAGTGCATCGGCCTTGAGCGCCAGGTAAGCCGCTCCTTCGGTGCCTGCTTCCAGGGCGCCGGTCACACTTTCACGTCCCTCGGGCGCTAAGGCAACAACCCGTCCCTCTGCCAATGCCTGGATTACAGAGCGTATGGCACGCCGGTCTGGCTGACCGCGGTGAATCCAGATCACTCCATATGCATCCAGCAGGGCGCCAAAGATAGGTATTTCGTGGAGTTCGATTTTTGCCACAATCTCTACCGGGATCGGGGAAAGGCTGATGCCAATGATCGCGTCTGCATCGCCCAGGTGGTTGGAAACCACCAGGAAAGGCCCGCTCGGGGGGATATTTTCCCGGCCGGCGATTTGTACATCTGCAAACAACCAAGTGAAAACCCTGCTGATGAAAGCGATCAGTCGGCGCAGGAACCTTCTGCCAGTAGTCAGCCTCGGCAGGTGGACGATCTCGGGGCGCGAGATTGCACTGCTAGGCTTGGGGTTTGGTGAGCTGGTTGTTGCCATATACTCCCCGGTATTCTTCAGGTAGCAATTGGGCTATCTGCTCCATTACCAGATCGGCGTTGTATTGGCGGCCTTCTCGCCGGGCCTCGCCTTTTCCCTCGACCAGCGGCAGCCGGAACGGCTTGCCGATGTGCATTTCAATCCAGGGTTTTTTTCCATGCAGCGCTTTATCCATCAGGTCATCGGTGGTACCGACGATGCCAACCGGAATGACCGGCACAGGCATCATTTCCACCAGGTACGATATGCCAGGCTGGGCACGGTGCATTCCGGGCGTATGAGAGCGCCCACCTTCTGGAGCGATTACCAGTGGGTGATCCGATTTAAGCACTTTTAATGCCATATCGAAGACTTTGCGGTCATACTGCCCGCGGTGAACCGGGATTCCGCCGTACAACCGGGCGAGTGTAGATTGTCCAGGTTTCGACCAGATTTCTACTGCCCCGACTACCTCGGGCGCGTGCGGCCAAAATGCCAGGATGAAGGGTGCTTCATATAGTGAGACATGGTTGATAACGATGAGATATGCTCCACGTTTGGGGACATTTTCACGACCGGTGATTCTTACCCGACAGATCACATAGAATATCAGCCGAAAGAGCGGCCGGATCAGAGCCCGGAACAACCTGACCCGTACAGGGATCTCATAATCGGTTTGGTAAGATTGGGCTGAGTCTGTCATTCACATACCAGACCGAGAATTATGCAGAGTTTACCAGATCAAGCACCTGCTGAAGCACCTGGTCGGCTTCCAACCCGTCTGAATTTAAGATGATAGCATCCTCGGCCGGGCGCAGGGGAGCCACCTGACGAGTAGAGTCGATCTGGTCTCTCAAGCGCATCGCCTGGGTAATTTCATGCAAATCGGCTTCCTGCCCGCGCAGGAGCAGCTCCTCATAACGTCGCCGGGCACGTTCATCCAGGGAAGCATCCAGGTAAAATTTAATATCGGCATCTGGCATCACCACCGTGCCAATATCACGCCCTACCATCACGACCCGGCCACGGTGACCGATACGGCGTTGCAGCACCATCATCGCCGTGCGGACGCCAGGATATGCCGACACGACCGAGACGTTCGCATCTACTTCCGGACTTCGAATTTGCCAGGTGACATCTTCGCCATTAACCAGAATATCACAATTCCGCCCATCCGCCTGGGAAGGTGTGCGAATGTCGATCTCAATGGTTGCAGCCAGGTTGCTGACTGCCGTTTCGTTTGATAGCTCGAGCTGTTCGCAAAGTACCGCCCAGGTCAAGGCGCGGTACATCAGACCGGTATCGAAAAATAAGTATCCCAGCTTGTCTGCCAACTTCTTCCCCAGGGTAGATTTTCCGGATGCGGCGGGGCCATCTATCGCGATTGTACTGATCACTGACATGCACTCTCCTACAAATTAGGCTATGGTGCCTCACCACCTGTGGGTTCAACCGCTGGTGTTACTCCAGGAAATAAGTCATTGCGTGCCCAAAATATTACCGACTCTAGCTGCAGAGGGGCTTGTCGGAAGGTAAACCAGCTCAGTAAATTCGGAGGTAGAGCACCACTCCAACCGGGGTAAACCGACCAGACAAAATCCTGGCCGCGATAAGCGGCTGCCAGGGATGGGTCCTCAGAGGACTCGGGAGTGATTAAAATTGACGGCTGTTCACCGAGTGGGACTTCGGAAATATATTGCACATCTGGAACATTGCGTAAAAACCAGCGCATGGAAGGCAAGTCGACCGTGGAAAGCACGTCAATGCTGTCGGGGAATCCTACACTCCAATCCGAAAGATCGTTCAGGGTAGCTTGCAGCAAATCGGCCTGACCGGTCGCTGGGGGCAACCCCCACAATTCTTGAGGTTGGTTGAAGCGCAGTTGAGCTGCGCCCCACATAACAGATACTAAATAAAAGGTCAGGCCAATGCTAACGCCCCAGACCAAGCCTGTCCGCCCGGCATGCCAGGACCAACCGAGAGCAACCAACGCGGTAGATAGGAGGATTAAGGCGAAGATTCCCAATAAAACCAGGAGACGAGCATTCGGCCCGCTGGTCTCAACCGGTGCCCGGGTGAGTGATGCCAGGGAGAACCAAAACAGTGCCATCAGGATGAAAATCAATATTGCCAGTACTCCAGAGACCGGATGGATATTTCTCTCTGGCAGATAACGCTTGATCTCTAAAGCCGCCAATCCCCACAAGGGAACTAATCCCCATACCAGGTCGGCTACCTGCCGGGCGGGATAGAGCATACTCAAACCCAGGGAGACAATTAACCACACAGTGAAAAATAAAACGGTGCGCAAATTACGTTGAGTGAGCCCGAACAGGACGCCGATCAGCGCAAAAAGCAGCGCCAGTGGTTGGTAGAAGATCAGCGCAGCTGGCAGGCGCAGTGAAGGAATACCCGAAGGTGTCGTCCAACCTTGCAAGTATGCGGGGATCATCTCCAACCAGGCGGAAAGCCCTTGGGGGAAGCGGAAGAGCAGTGTCCCAACCAGGATAAACGTGATACCTGCGGCAATCAGTGCTGCCCGGGTATCCATTCGGGATGGATGATCTAAATGCTGTTCTTTTTCGAGGGAAGGATGTTCTCCCTTCTCCCAGGTGGCGCTATCCTCTGGATCATCACCTCTCTGTTCGGCCGAGGATTTACCCAAAGCCAGCCGGGTTACCAGCCAGGCAATTCCTAACGGGATCAAGCCAGCGATCAAGGACGGCCCCGAAAGCAATGCCAGGGCGGCAAAAATTCCAGTCAGGACCGCTTTGCGCCAGTACCAGAATCCAAAAGCGAGCAGGGCAAATGTCAGCGCAACCATTGGACTACCTGCCTGGCGGGAAACCGTCACCAATCCCGGATCAAAGGCCAGTCCGAAAGCCATCACCAAAGCGGCAGCACGACCGATCTGGTGCCGCAGCAGGTAAGGGATGATGATGAGCAGGATTCCCGCCAGCGCAGGCAGCAGGCGCGCCAGGAAATTGCTGCTCTGAAACATAGAGAACAGAAAGCCGGTAATCAAAACATAGCCGGGTTGTGGGCCAAGGTTGATACTGGCAGTTGGACCGTTGGTGCTTGAACTGCCGGCTACTTCCAGAGCCTGTAATGCCCATCTGGCTTCAGCATCGGATAGAGGGGTTGCCCCCAGGCGGTACAGTCTGAGGCAAACCGCCAGCAGGAGCGCCAGAAGAAAAAAAATGTGCTCAAGATTCAGACGCCGCAAGGTCACCGTTTATCTACTGCTCCTGGGGTTGTATTCATAGATCGTGATAGAGCCTTGTTGAAAGACCGGACTAAGTTGGGTGAAAAATTTTGTCTCCTGCAATCCGGCAGTGCAGTTGCCGGTGCCGGGGGCATATGTTGAGCGCTCCAGATTGCCAATGATTATATAGCGAATGTTATAGTTTTCCAGGATGGATTGGGTTTCATCCCAGTCCCGGCTGCAATATAACCGTTCCAGGTCTGGCTGGCGAGTTCCCATCTCTGTGCTTCCTCCCCGCCATTGACTTTCGTGACCGGTCCATCCCAAAACAGCCGGTAAACCGGAGAGCATGGAGATACGGGCGTAGTTAGTATAGCTGCCTCCGGTCGGGCTTACGGCCTCGGCTACGATGCCGTAAGGTGCGTTCTCAAGCCAGCGAGCTGCAGAAGTTTCATCCGGCGACGAGCTTTCCATAAATGCAATCCCGTTGAGTGTAAAGCCTCCTACCGGTTGGAAGCCATTAGTTTTCGACCACAGGCTGATGGTTGGATACACCAGAGCCATGATCAGTAGCATAGCCATGCCGATCCGGAAAAAGATAGCGGATACGCCGCGCAACTCC
>JAGDMX010000088.1 GCA_017860725.1 Chloroflexota bacterium
CTTATCCGCTACCCGCTGTACCTCAGCCCGGTTGGCCTCAGCCGCCTCGACCATCTGGATCACCCGCCCGAAGGTTGTGTCTTTTCCGGTGTGAGCCGCGCGCAATTGCAGGTTGCCCAGACTGGCCAGCGTGGCTGCGAAGACTGTGGAACCGGGTCCAACCTCAACTGGCAAGCTTTCCCCGGTGATAGTAGCTTGATCGATGGTGGCATATCCAGACAAGACTTCTCCATCCACAGGGATGATCTCGCCTGGACGGACAATCACGATATCCCCGCTGGATACCTGTTCGACAGGCACCTCAACCTCATCATTATCGCGCAGCAGACGGGCGGTGCGGGGCGCCATGCTGTTGAGATCTTTAACGGCGCGACGGGCTTTCTCGGCGGTAAAATGCTCCACGTAGTTTCCAAGGCGCATGAAAAAGGTAACGACAATGGCGGTTGCCCATTCTCCAGCCAGAATAGCTGCCAGAATCCCTACTGTCATCAATGTATGGGCGATCACCTGACCGTTGAGTGTTGCCCTGATGACGTTGCGGAATACTGGAAAGCCGATCAGCACCACGATCGTCAGACTAATTGGCCAGGGGATGTTACTGGTGATGGCTGAGAATAAACCAAGCCCTTCGCCGATCACCACCACGAACAACACCACGCTGAAGACTACTCCAAACAGGGTCAGGATGGAACGAGCCAAGGCAGGGGACACAGGATTTTGAGAGGCCTCGGATCCATCTTCTGGGACGGCGTAACCGGCATTGGCCACTGCCTTGCGTATAGTCTCAAGATCGACCTCTCCAGGATAATGCTGGATGACGGCTTTCTCAGAGCCCAGGAATACCTCAACGGACTCAACTCCTGGCAAACTGGCGATGGCATGCTGCACGTGACGGGTGCAGTCGGCGCAATCCATGCCCTGGATTGGGATTTCTAAAGTCATTGTTTTTTCCATGGGACTATTGTAATAGAAACAATCCCCTTCTCCGAGACTTAAGAGAAGGGGATTTAGTGAGCGATAATCTATTTGGCAGAAACTGTTACAAGGATTCCTTCTCGTAAGGTACGCCGTCAGCGGCAGGCGTCCTGGCGCGGCCGACCACGCCTGCCAGGACGATCATGGTGACGATATACGGCGTCATGAGCAGGAGTTCTGAAGGGATTTGCACTCCCAGGATAGCCAGCTTGGAGGCCAGCGAGTCAGCAAAGCCGAACAGCAGGCTCCCTCCGAATGCCCCCACTGGAATCCAGTTGCCAAAGATCATGGCTGCCAGGGAGATGAAGCCACGTCCTGCGGTCATCACTTCATCAAAGCCGCCCACTGAACCAATCGAGAAGTAGGCTCCAGCAAAGCCAGCCACCATCGATCCGAGCAGCACGGATATGTAGCGCGTGCGGAAGACGTTGATACCCAGTGTGTCGGCTGCCCGCGGGTACTCACCTACGCTGCGCATGCGCAATCCCCAGCGTGTCTTAAACAAACCGAACTGGAGCAGCGCCAGGAGCAGAAACATGGCATACACAAACATATTCTGGTCGAACAAGATACCACCGAAGAAGGGGATTTTGGAGAGGACAGGTATGGCGTAGGGTTGGAAAGTGCCGGGGTTGTTTAATTGCAGCTGATAGACCTGTAAAAACTTCGACGAGATGTAGGAAGTCATGCCGATCGAGAAAATGTTGATGGCTGTGCCGGAAATGATCTGGTCGGTTTTATATTTGATCGATAACACGCCATGGATCAACCCCAGGAGTGCCCCGGCGGCAACGCCAGCCGCCAGGCCGATCCACAGGCTGCCAGAGACGCTGGCAAACAACGATGCGACCATGGCGCCCATTAACATCATCCCCTCAATGGCAATATTGACCACCCCGGCGCGTTCGCACAAGATTCCAGAAAGCGCTCCCAGGGTGAGCGGAACTGCCTTGAGCAGGGTGGTGTTGAGCAGGCCGGCAAAATTGATGGATTTGCCCGCGGCCGCCCACGTCAGGAAACTAATCACAAAAGCGGCTACCACACCGCCCAGCACCAGATTAGTATATTTCCCGAAACCATCTTTACGCACCAGTTGGACAACGCCAAGCACGCCGCAGACCACTGCCAGGATATTGAGCGTCGCCAGGGTTGGTACGGTCAAATCTGGAATTGAGGCAACCTGCCCGCCGGTGGTCATGCCGAATTTGGTATAAGTGCCAGCTTCGACATCCCGGCTGAAGAGGAACCAGATCCCAAAACCAATCACCAGGAATATGATGCCCATAACCCGCTGGCGGGTTGGAGAGGCAACTTTGATTTCGCGCTTTACGGTAGGGGTTGTAGTCGTAGTTGTCATAGTTTAGTCCCCTCCCCAGCTGCTTACCATGATGCCTTCTTCGCCTTCTGGAGGCGGTTTGAGGCGATAAATGGTTCGGATGATGGCTGGAGCTGCGACAAAGACCAGGACAAATGCCTGGACGATTGAGATAATATCAATGGGTATGCCAGTTGCCAACATCATACTGGTTGCCCCATTGCGCAATGCGCCGAACAGCAGCGCAGCCAGGACGACACCCAGCGGGTGGCTCTTCCCCATCAGGGCGATGGCGATACTGTCAAAACCGTAGCCAGATGAAAAGGCCATTGCCAGATTGTAGTTGACACCCAGGACCTCATTGCCGCCGGCCATCCCGGCCAGGGCGCCCGCCAGGGTCATGCCCAGAATGATCGCCAGCGGTACGTTCATCCCGGCATATCGGGCAGCATGCAGATTAGCGCCCACAGACCGCAGATAGAAGCCCCATTCAGTCTTGAATAAGAACCACCAGACCAGCCAGGCCATGCCCAGAGCGATTATAAAACCCAGGTGGAGGCGGATAGGGTCATCAAAGAAGCGGGTCAATTTGGCGCTGTCCATGATCGTAGGGCTTACCGGGTTGAAGGAATCAGGCCGTTGCATGGGGCCGGTCAGCAAATAGTCGCTCAAGCGAAAGGCAATGTAGTTCAACATAATGGTGTTGATGACTTCATGTGCCCCGGTTTTGGCTTTCAACCAACCGGGGATAAAGCCCCAAAATGCGCCGCCCAATGCGCCGGCCAGGAAAGTCAGCGGTATGTGAATCAAGGCGGGCAAGCCGGTTATCGAGTACCCCACGAAGGCGGCAAAGATGGCGCCCATGAAGATCTGGCCTTCGGCGCCGATATTGAACAATCCCACCCGGAAACCCAGGGCGACAGATAAGCCTCCAAAAATATATGGAGTGGCTGCCACCAGGCTTTCCGTCAATGGGTATAAGGCTTCGCGCAGGGCTTCGGGATCCAGGTTGATGATTGCGGAAATAATCTCTTTAGGCGAGCCGATAGCGCCGACGAATAGAGCACTGTAGGCTGTAACAACAATATCCCAGGCCTCTTTCAAGCCTGCGATCGGCGAGATACTCCACGCTGCATAAAAAGATTCGGAGGTCAGAACAATGAAAACGGCGCCCAACAGAAGACCAGTAAAGACCGCCAGGGCCGGGATGGCGATAGCCTGACCAATGCCTCTCCAGCGGGAACGCTGTTTTGGCGGGGGTTTACTGATTTCTTCCAGAAAAATTTCACTGGCGGACTGCTTCGGTGGACCTTCCTTTGGGTTGGATTTCTCATTGGTCATATGCAGCACCTTTATCGCAGTGATTTAATGGTATTGGGTTGATCAGGCGGCTGGTTGGGTGATCCCGGCCATTAACAGGCCAACTTGTTCCTTTGTGACGGCCTGGGCGGGCATCACATCGACGATCTTGCCGCGATACATGACCGCGATGCGGTCAGAGAGGCCCATAATTTCATCGAGCTCGGTGGATACCAGCAAAATGGCGGTGCCTTGGTCACGTTTTTCAATGATCCGACGATGGATATATTCAATCGAACCCACATCCAAACCGCGGGTTGGTTGAGAAGCTACCAGCAGCTTGATCGGGCGGGAGAACTCGCGGGCCACGATCACTTTTTGCTGGTTGCCGCCGGAGAGTGCGCCGGCTTTGGTCATCGCTCCTGGGGTGCGAATATCAAAATCTTTAATCAACTGGTTGGCATTCTCGAGAATTTTGTCAGCCTGTAAGACTACCCCCTTTGAGAACGGTGCCTGGTAATAAGTGTTTAGGATCAGGTTATCCGCCACGGGGAAGGGAAGCACCAGGCCATCTTTTTGGCGATCTTCAGGGACATGCGCCACGCCCTGCTCAGTGATCTGGCGCGGGGTGCTGTTGGTAAGATCTTCATCTGTGATTACGATCTTGCCGGATGTTGAGAGGCGCAGGCCAGTAATAGCTTCGACCAGTTCTGTCTGCCCGTTACCTTGCACCCCGGCTATGCCCAGCACTTCCCCTTCCATCACTTCAAAGGATACACCGTCTACTGCCAGCTGATGGCGGTCATCCAGCACCATCAAGTCCTTGACTTCTAACACGCGCTGGCCAGGTCGGCCGGGTTCTTTATCGACTTCCAGGTCTACCTGGCGCCCCACCATCATTTCCGCCAGTTGGTTCTGGTCAGCTTCTTGTGGCGTGGTGGCGCCAACCACTTTCCCGCGCCGGATGACGGTGATCTGATCGGCGATCTCAAGCACTTCTTTTAGCTTATGGGTGATGAAGATGATCGATTTGCCCTTCTCCACCAGGGAGCGCATGATCTTGATCAGCTCTTCCACTTCCTGGGGAGTTAAAACTGCACTGGGCTCATCCAGGATCAGGATATCCGCTTCGCGATAGAGCAGCTTGATAATCTCTACTCGTTGCTGGACGCCGACCGGCAGGTCTTCGACGTAGGCGTCCGGGTCGACTTGCAGGTTATATTGCTCAGATATCTGGCGGATTTTTGCGGCAACGGTTTTGCGATCCAGGATTCCACCAGCGCGGACATCTTCGTCGCCCAGCATGACGTTTTCCGTGACCGTGAAGACCGGGATGAGCATGAAGTGCTGGTGAACCATGCCGATTCCAGAGGCGATGGCATCGCTTGGGGAATGCACCTTGATTTGTTTGCCCTGTACCCAAATTTCCCCCTCGTCGGGCTGGTACAAACCATACAGGATATTCATTAATGTGGTTTTGCCGGCGCCATTTTCCCCCAGTAAAGCATGGATTTGGCCCTCTTCCAACGTCAGGTCAATGTGATCGTTGGCAAGCACGCCCGGGAAACGCTTGGTGATCCCTTTGAGTTCGAGAACGGGTGCCATGGTGGTTTGCCGACCTCCAGTGAAGATGGGATCTATACGAAAAGTTGCTTATAAAAATTTTACCATGAAACCATGCCAGGAGAACATAAAAGGTGCGGGAAAGCAGGGCTGTTCTTTCGTCTAAGCATCAAAAAAGAGCCAGCGTTTTTGAGCGCTGGCTCTCCTAACTTACTCAATCTAACTCAATCACCTGATTTAGGGTGAAGTCGGGATATTGCCGGCGATGATCTCGGCAGCGATTGTCTCCAGCTCAGCCTTGAGCTCGGCTGGAACCAGGGAGTCGGCGTCATGGAAGGGGGCCAGACCAACGCCGCCATTCTCCAGGGTGCCCACGATCACGCCACCTGCGAAGGTGCCTTCCATAGCAGCCTGGATAGCGCCCTTGGTGGTGATGTTCATGTTCTTGAGCACGGAGGTCAGGACGATGTCCTTGTAGTCCGGCACGGTCTCGTACCAGTCAGCGTCCACGCCGATGACCCACGCATTGCCGCGTTCCTTGACGGCGGCGGCAGTGCCTTCGCCAACCGGGCCAGCCACGGGCATGATGATGTCGGCGCCTTCATCGATGAAGGACAGGCCCAGGGTGCGGCCGTCTTCCTTGCTCTCGAAGTTGCCGGTGAAGGAGCCGGTCTGGGTAGCCGGGTCCCAGCCGAGCACCTCAACTGCGGTGCCCTTCTGCTGGTTGTAGTACTGCACGCCCAGGGCGAAACCGTCCATGAAGACGGTGACGGTGGGGATCTGGATGCCGCCGAAGGTGGCGACCTTGCCGGTCTTGGTCATGCCAGCGGCTGCATAGCCAGCCAGGAAGGCAGCTTCGTCGGTGGTGAACACCTGACCGAGCACATTGGGCAGCACCGGGTCATAGGCGTAGTCAACGATGGAGAACATCATGTCGGGGTAGGTTGTGGAAGCCGCGGCGGTGGCGTCGCCCAGCAGGAAGCCGACGGTGATGATGATATTGCAGCCCTCGTCAACGAAGGCCTTGAGGTTCTTCTCGTAGTCGGTCTGCTGCTGGCTTTCCAGGTACTTGCCCTCGATGCCGAACTCAGCCATGGCTTCTTCGACGCCTTTCCAGGCGGTGGCGTTGAAGGACTTGTCGTCGATACCGCCGGTGTCAGTCACCTGGCAGGCCTTGAAGACAGCCGGAGGTTCAGTGGCGGGTGGTTCGGTGGCGGGCGGTTCGGTCGGTTCCGGGGGTACCTCAGTCGGTACCTCAGTTGGCTCCGGGGGGGCCTCGGTCGGCACCGCGGTCGGTTCAACGGGCGCTGCAGTTGGGGTTGCGGCCGGGGCGCAAGCGCCCAGCACCATGGCGGCCACGATCAGGATGGCCAACAACGAAAACAGTTTCTTTGTCATGCGATTTCTCTCCAAGAAAAGATTTAGGTTAAGGATCTGGACTGAAAGGGAATTACATTATCTGGATGTGATATTGTCTAAAATTATCCTCCTTCTTTTGTCTAGAATCTGATTGGTATTTCATCTTGAGGGATTAGCAGCCAACCAACTCTATCCTTCGAAGTATATCCCTGAATAATCAACTTGGCAAGTTGAGGGTAAAGTTTTAAGGATCATCGCCAATGATTGGAATAGTATAAAGGACATCACGGGGAAACTGGTGTCTGGTTGATCCCCGTATCGATGACACCGCTGGCAATGCTTTCAACCATCTTCTCAACCAGACGTTGACGACCGGAACTGAACAATTCTGGATTGATGTCTCCAATCGTGAGGGAAGCCGGCCGGCTAAGCCCACCGTTTCCAGCCAGCAGTTCAGGCCATATGGCTATTAATGGGGAGATAATGTCCGGAGTGATCGAGGCAATCCATTGATCCTGGGCCTCCGGTGGGGGTGATGAAGTCCCGATTAATTGGACGCCTGCCCCGGCCAGGTAGGCTAAGAGCGCCTCATCTCCGGCGCCTGGAGCAATAAAGGCAGTGCGAACGGCTTTATCTACCAGCACATCGGCGGCTGCCTGCCATTCTGTGGGATTGGCTGCAGCCGGTAGCTCAACATACATTGGATATGTATAGAACGGTGTGTAGGTCTGCTGGCATAGCCCACAGAAGAACTCCACACCATTCAAGAAACCCTGGCGGGTTTGGACACCTGGCTCCGTATCGCTGACGCCAACCATGCCCACCCGCCATTCTGGGGTGACGACAGCAGCCAGGTAGCCAGCCAGGAAACCCATCTGGTCGGCTGGGAACCCGCCGGGGGAGATCAGGCTGAGGTTGGCGCCCGGCGTCAGTCCTGGGACGCCGATCGCCAGAAATTGTGTATCGGGTGCGGCTTCAGTCAGCCCTGCCAAGCCCGGATCAGGTGGCAATACCACGACCAGTTTCAAACCCGGTGTCAGGTTAGCCGGGGTCAAAACGGGACTGACCTCAAAACCCAGTCCAGCTGTAGTAGCTAGCTCCTTCAGGGTCGCCTCCAACTCGGCGCGCTGGGGGAGGCTGGCTTCATCCGGGGCTACCAGGAGCATGTGCGCGGGCTCAATTGTCTCGGTAGGGGCGATCGTCGCCGTGACAGTAGGGGAGAGCGTCTGTGTTGCTCCCAGGTCGGATGTGATTGCGAATTCGGTGGGGGTTGAACCGACCTGATTCGAACTACAAGCTGCCAGGAACAGGCAGGCGGTAAAGAGGATGATCGCTGCTCGGCGGTTTAATGGGGTCAACATTGGCGGCAATTGTACTATAACTCCACTCAAAGCCGCGCCTTTCCGCATTCTTATGCCGGTAATTTCCTGTATAATATTCGCATGAATTCGGGATATGGGTATTCGTTGTTGATTGAGGCTGTGAAGCTATCCGAATCAACATAATCACTTTTCCCCATATCGCGAATTTAGGTGATTAGTTGCATGATCGAACTCAGGATCCCCGGACGTGGGCTCGTTGAATTGGAGCACCTGGTATGTGATGTCAATGGCACGTTGGCCGTCGACGGCCAGCTTTTTGATGGCCTG
>JAGDMX010000459.1 GCA_017860725.1 Chloroflexota bacterium
CTGGCGGATTCTGGGCTAAATCAATGATATATGTCATATGATACTCATTATCAAAATAATTGACAGATTAAAAATTGATCGTTAGAATGATTTACTGCTCTAGCAAGGTAGCACTTGCAAATTTATTTATTTAATAGAGGCTGCAATACCATCGTCTTGGAGAAAACAAGCATGAAAAATGGATTTTTTCATCATCCGCGTAGTATCTGGCTAACCTTTGCCTTGTTTTTTGGAGTCAGCTTGATTCTTGGGGCTATCTATGGGAAGGCACTGTCAGCTCAGGCCGCTAACCTTGTGGTTGTTCAACAGGATACTCCCAGTGGATATGCAGGTCCAGAGGCTTGTAGCACCTGTCACGAGGAACTTTATGAGACCTGGAGTACTACTCGACATGCGCAGGCGTTCTCGTCCCCGATCTTCCAGCGTGATTGGGAAGAAGAGGGATCAAACTTTACCTGCCTCGAATGTCACACGACAGGATTTAATGCCGACAATGGTTCGTATAGCCATGAAGGAGTGACATGCGAGTCCTGCCACGGTCCATTCCAGCCAGGTCATCCCGAAGCGCTGATGCCTATAACACCCAACGCAGAGTTATGCCGTTCTTGCCATCAGTCTACAACGGATGAATGGATGGCCAGTCCCCATGCTAAAGCGGATATTCAATGCCAGGCATGCCATAATCCGCATTCTCAGACCCCACGCGCGGCCACTGTCACCGAGCTATGCACAAACTGCCATAAACAAATGAGCGATTCATTTGCACACAGCACTCATGCAGAATCAGGTGTTGAATGCAGTAATTGCCATATGTACACCCCCCCGCGCAGCGAAGATCCGATTATGGGGCTGATCCCTACAGGCCATACATTTACAGTTGGTTCGGAAGCGTGTATCGGCTGTCACCAAGACACAGTCCATACGCGCGACACAATCGTGCAGCTAACCGGCCAGGTCGAGGCAGCGCCAGCGGAAAACACCGAGACTTTAGAGCAAACAATTGTTGAGCAAGAATCGACGATTGAAAGCTTGAAAGCACAAAGCACGGTGCGTTTGTATACCGGGCTGGCGCAAGGAGCTATTGTGGGTCTGGTGACCGGTGGTGTCGCAGCCTGGGTGGTCAGCCGCCGGATTAAAGTGGTGGAGGAAGAAGAATGACCAAGAAAAAAACTAAGGTAAAAGTCGAGCTGAATCGGCGGGATTTCTTAACGGTTGCCGGCGCTGCATTTGGATCGGCTGTTGCGGCACAATTCCTGACGACTGGCCCCCTATCACCGTTTGCCCGCCTCAAACAGGACCAATTGGAAGGTGCTCCCGCCACTGGTCATGGCGCGGCAACAGGAGATTATCACTGGGGGATGGTCATCAACTTAGATGCCTGCATTGGTTGTGAATATTGTATGCGGGCCTGTTGTGCGGTAAACGATGTACCTCCCTATGCACCCTGGAACATCGTCGTGGAAGAAAAAACATCCACAGGACACACATTCTATTTCAGCCGCCCATGTTTGCATTGCCAGAATGCTCCGTGCGTGGAGGTCTGCCCGGTTGGAGCGACCTATCATCGTGATGATGGCCTGGTGGTCATGGATTACGATCGCTGTATCGGCTGTCGCTATTGCCAGGTTGCCTGCCCCTATGATGCCCGTCGATTTAATTGGAAAGTGTATGACGAGCCTAACCCGTATGTCCCTACCTACGGCGCGCCAGAAGTTGAGCGAAGACCGCGCGGCGTCGTTGAAAAATGCACGTTTTGTATACATCGCATTGACCAGGCTCTGGAGAGTGGAAGTATGCCGGGCGAAGAGCCTGGAGCCAGTCCTGCCTGTGTCGGGATATGCCCGGTGGGAGCTCGAGTTTTTGGCAACTTAAAAGACCCCGAGAGCAAGATATCTAAACTTATCGAAGCCAACCCCACTATCCGCTTGCGTGAAGAGTTGGGGGCGGAGCCGAGTGTATACTATATTCCACCAAAGGAGGGCTTGTAACAATGGCTACAGCACCCGCCGTTCGCAAACCCTTGAAGATTTCACCAGGTTATCTGGCCTGGTGGGGCTTGATCGGTATTTTATTAACCATCGGCTTGATCGCTGCCGTACAGGTTTTCGTTAATGGGCTTACCCTCACGAATATGTATGATTCCGTCCCATGGGGCTTATGGATCACCATTGATCTTTCCTCGATTGCTCTAGGTGCGGGAGCTTTTACCCTCTCGGCGGTGGTCTATCTATTTGGTCTCAAGCGTTTCACACCGATAATCCGGCTGGCAATATTTGTGGGTTTCATCGGTTATACCTCTGCGCTTTTGACTTTGGTCATGGATATTGGCCGACCGGACCGCTTCTGGCATCCTTGGGTGTATTGGAATGTCCATTCGGTTTTGTGGGAAATCACCTGGTGCATCACGATTTATCTGACCATTATGTTGCTTGAGTTTGCCCCGGTGGTTACAGAGCATAAGTTTTTCGACAGGATGCCCTGGATTCGTGAAGTTGCTCAGGTTCTGCACAAAGCTGCTCCGGCTCTAGCCTTACTCGGCCTGGGAATTTCACTGTTACACCAATCCTCATTAGGCGCTACTTATGGTATCGTCAAGTCACGTCCGATTTGGTTTAAACCCAGTATGCCAATTATGTTCATCCTGTCGGCGGTGGCAGTTGGCCCTGCCTTGACCATGACGGTTGCCTTGATTCTTGAGTGGGTAACTGGCAAGCGGACGATACCCCATGATATTTTACGTGCGATTGCACGCTTTAGTGCCTTCGGCTTATTGATCTACGGGTATATAAAAATTTGGGATCTGGCGGCGGTTACTTATTATGGTCGTATGCCGTCGGTGAACGAGGCGCTACACACGCTGAGCCAACAAACGCCGTACAACTTCGCTTTCTGGGTGGGAGAGATC
>JAGDMX010000460.1 GCA_017860725.1 Chloroflexota bacterium
GTCAGGATTTTTCCATCTAGCTCAAGCCCGACTTTGAGGTCTTTTGGGTTGGCCACCACAACCAGAGCTTTGAGCTCGCCTTTCGAGCGTAGGTCAACGCGCTGCCAGTCGGAGCTGTGTAAAAAGCGCGAGAATGGCCGGTTGGCGTCGATAGCGATGAAAGACACATCTTCCAAATCCCGCAGCATCTCCCAGCGCAAATTTTGCAGTTCTACAGCGCTGCGATCGATCAGAAGACGCAAGCGTAACGACTGGCGGGCGCTGCCAGCGCTTACCTGGCATTTATTATAGAAATCACGCAGGTCAGGCTGGGCAAATAGAGCGTCTTTAAGGATTCGACCATACTTCTCAGGCTGGAGGACTAACTGCCGCAATGCATTAAAATCAAAACGAGCCGCCCCCTGGCTAGGTGTTTGCTCGGTCTGACCGTCCGATTGGCTAAAGTTCAGTTCCACCCAATACTGGTTACCAGCCTGGCGGGACACTTCGATCATCAAATCTGCATAATCAGCCATACCAGTCTCCTTACTATCACCGGGCGCCCTCTTAGCCTAACCGGACAGCCGGGTCGCCGATAACCGCGTAACCGCGCGCATCGTTATTGGCCAACCACAAAGAAGCAATCGTGTGAGCATCAAATTTTGGATTATGTTTCAGTTTACTCAATGCGTTGGTTAATTGGGCAGCGATCTGAGCATAGCGGTCGTTCATTTCATCCAGCGCCAATCCGACTGGATTGCCTCTTAAAAGATTATACACAAGCGCCTTAAAGGTCTCCGGTTCAGCCTGACTGTCTTTTCGTTTGAAAGAACAACCCCAAGCGCGCTCCACATGCCCGATGACTGCCAATAGACCGCCGCGCGGGTGCCCGAGTAGACGCTGCGGCAGGGCGGCTAAAAACGGGCGCTCGGCCAGTGAGCGAAGCTCCTGGCCTTCGGTGACGGCAAAGTCTTCCCAAGCAGGTGTACCGGCACCGTAACAGGCGAAAAAGAAAGCCAAACGGCCCAGCAGATTCGCCTCATCTGGGATATCCTCCCCTGCCAGGTACATGTCGCGGGTCGGTACAGTGCCGCCAGCTATTGGGCCAGGCCAATCGCGGGTGACCAGCGCTCCCTGATAGGGAATCTGTCTCGGGTGCCCGGCTGGCCAGCCCAGTCCGTGTCCTGCGCTGAACAAGAAAGCTGGCGCATCTGCGCCACCCAACAGGCTCAACAAGCGCGCTTTATTGGCATCCTTTGGTTCGATTAATTCTGCCTTCCAACCCAGTTCGGCTGGTCTTTCGTTGGCCGTGTACGAATAGAGCGGTTTAACAAGATATTCAGCGCTCCGGGCAGTTGACAAGTCATCCTCATTTATTACTCCGAAGAAAACCGCCCTCCGATCTGGTTTGGCGGCTGGGTCTCCTTGTTCAGCGCGAACGATACTATGCGCATACCAATCAAATTCCTCCAGTGTGTTAAAGAAGATCCGCCCAACCGCAAACTGAACATCCAATTCGTATTGGAATTCGAATGGAATCTCGTGTGGTGCAGCAACAATCAGTAGATAATAAGGGATTTTATTGGGATCGACAGCGCCCGCATCAATACCATGCCGGATGGCAAACTGGCTTCCACTTTCGCCTGGCTGGTAACCATCCGTTCCTTGATAGATCCTGAAACGTTTACCTGCCTGGGCTTGGCGATGGGTGATTAACACAGCCAGCGCTTCCAACATCTGCGTAATGGTTTTGGGATCAGACCGGGAGGGAAAAACCAAACCCCAACCAGCATCGGACAGCTTGTTTGGGTCATAATCTGGACGCAAACGCCAGTCAGGTTTTCCGGTTTGCCAGCGATGGTTGAGACTGGCGCGATGATCTTCGCTGCCGAGGATCTGGGTGGGTTTCAAGCGGTATGCACGCTCGCGCAGTCCCGCTTCGGTCAAAGTCCCCACCAGGTATTTACCATTCGATCCATCCAGGCCATTGAAGGCCAGCAGATCTGTATCTAATATAGTCGAGTCCATTCGATTCTCTCAAGACCTCCTCGAATATCGCTCAACTTGTTTATACAATTAATTATAACATTTATCAATGGAATAAACTTAAAGCCTAACCCCCACAGGTCATTTTAAATATGAACTCGGAGATCAAGAATGACCTCCGAGGTATTTGTACCAACGAATTAGATATCCCCTAATGTCAGATTTTTAGTTGATCGGCACTATATTATTTATATGCACATGGTTAACACTTGTCGCCATATACATGCATACCCAGCCGTCGCCGTTCTGGTCGATGTCGTCGCCGATATGGTGGTGCATATGTTGCTCCATGTCCATAATCGTCGTCAGCATCCATTGATCGCACGGACAACCTCCCACCGGCGCTCCCGCCGTACTTTGAGCCGACGCAGCCGCGGTCAAACCAATCGTGAGCACAAAAACAACCAATACCTCCACGAATAACTTTTCATTTATTTCCACTATATCATTAAGTTGGACTGTTCCCTCCACTTACGGAGGGGCTTATTCGGGACTAACCAGATTTAGCATATCATAATCACCAGAATCAGAAACCCCCACCGGCGTGGGGGTTTCTTGTACTTATTGGTGCAGGTTAAACTGCCCGCAATGTTCTACTGTGTCACGTTATCAAACGTAGTGTAAGCAAAGGTCTTGGCGTCGTCCACACTCTGGATACGTATGGTGATTGTGTCCTCGCCTGCCAGGTCATCGGGAATATCAAACGTGGCGGAGTAGGTTTTGTTCTCCTTGATCTCGATGGTGTCGACCTTGATCCCGTTCTTGGCGCTCGAACCACCCGAATCCATCCTGACGACGTACTCGCCCTGTGGAAATTTGTACGCTTTGATGGTGACCGTGTTATCCTTAGAGACTGCTGTAACAACTATATAAGGC
>JAGDMX010000089.1 GCA_017860725.1 Chloroflexota bacterium
CAAAAAAAGCAGGTAGATAATCATTTGACCAGCGTCGCGAAAATCTTTCCAGCTTATAAACATATCTGCAGATAAGTTACGTCGGCTCATACGATAGATCGCGTTAATCAAGTGATAGATTACCAACACTATCAACACAATCGCGGCGATATGATGGATAGTCTGGATTTGGTAAAGTCGTTCAGGAGTAGCCAGGATTTGCTGGCTCCAGGTGGTCGTGCGATATTTTTGTGGCAATCCGGTCAGGAGAAGGACCGTAAAACTCAAGAAGAGCGCCCAATGTTCCCAACGCTGTTTACGCGTAAAGCGCTCAAAAACTCGTTCGGTGCGGATCGAAGCACCTGGCGTGGCGGTGGTCTCCATTGTGTTCCTCATTTTATGCTCCTCTTCACGCGGTTGACTGTAGCACGCAGGATCTGCAATAATACATAAATGCCTGCCGCCCAAAGCACGACCGGTATGAAAGATGAGTAAAACACGTCAATATAGTACAACAAAGGTGTTCTTTCCTGGCTGATCTTATTATGACCTGTCCAGGCACTGGTCCAGTTTGCACTCACACCGGGATGGCATTTCTGACAGGTGGCCAGAAGGTTAGCCGGATTGACGCTCGAAGCCGGATCATCCGCTTTGAGAATGTCATGTATGCCGTGACAATCTGTGCAGACCGCGCTATCATGCCAGATGGTTGGCCAACGTGCTTTATAGACAGATACATCCACTCCGTGCCAAGAAAGTTTATAGATATCATAAACGTCGGATGGGAGCCCGTATTTACTCATTAATTCGGCATTTGCATGACAGTTAGCGCACAGCTCAGGTGTCTGGATGCGAAACTGCGTTGTGCGAGGATCCTGGATATTGTGTACGCCGTGACAATCTGTGCAAACCGGGACATCTGGGTTGTTCTTGCCAATCAGTTCAGAGCCGTGAACGCTATTCTTATACTGGTCATAAATCTCAGTATGACACTTTGAGCAAGTGGTTGAAATCTGAGCGCGGGGTTCATCCGGTGGTTGGATGTAATGAGAGCCATGACAATCTGTGCAGATCGGTGCGTTTGGATTCTCCGCTGCGACCTGGGCATGCATACTATCTTGGGCTTTCTCATAGATAGTCGAATGGCATTTCTTACATGCGAGATAGTAAGAGCGCGATAATTCACGGCTCGTCTGGTAATTGATCACCGGATGCGGATAGGTTTTAATATCTGTGTGGCAAGCCTCGCATTCAATGCCGAGCGGGCTATGGGCTGAATGTTGGAGGTCTTCAGCAGAGATGTATAGTGATAATTCCTCACCTGAGGGGAGTGTCATCTTCAAATCAGGGTTACTATGGCAGCTCAAACAATAGGCTTCTGTCCCCTGGGTGGTTTGGCTGAGGACGTCCGCGTGGGCGCGTTCGGTGAATGCCAGGGTGAGGCCGGCAATCGAACAGACGGCTGCCAAACATAGAGAAATAATAAAGAATCGTTGACGTCTAACCATGAGCCAGGCCTCCATTGGTCGCGCCATTGTGATTGTTTTCATCTTGATCGTTCCAATCCGACGGGGGTGGCGGCGGTTCTTTGATGAAACCAAAACGGCGCAGGAGATAGGAAACTCCCAACATCAGCCCAAGCGGCACCAGACAGCGCAGGATGTATAAAAATATGACAAACAATGGATTTAAATTCACCCTGTCCATAGATCGCTCCTTTTGAAAGCCCTGACTCCAGAGGCGAGCAGGAGGTCTTTTGTTACATCCTTCTTCATATCGATTTGTTCACATTCTTTTCGTTTATTATCACCAAACGATTAATCATGCTCTCCATTAGAGAAGAGCGGCAGGAACTTGACCCCGAGCGTAATCATCAATAAGGCATAGCCTATAATTCCGATACCAACCCCAAATTCGGTCAGATTGGGAAAATAAGTGCCCGGAGGTAGGACATATTGAGTGCCGGGAGAATAGGACAGTGGAACGAACAGGCCACTGACAGTGGTGTCCCAACGGTTGATGATAATTCCGATGGTTGCCATGATTCCACCCAACGCCAACAAGGCCGGATTACGATTGAAGCGAGGCGTTAAGAAAAGAATTGCGGGAATGACAATTCCAACCAAGACCTCACCTACCCAAAATGCAAAATTATAGGGTGTTTGTTGGTTTAAGGTGTTCAGGGCCTGACTGACCGATGGCATCCGACCATAGTATGTGACCGCCGCAAGATCCCAAAATTTGATATAACCGTAGGCCAATAGCCCAAAACCACTGAAGCGGGCGATTGTTCGCAGGATGTCTTGCGAAATCAGGCGTTTGCCGGTGACCCATTGAACGATCGTAGCTACAGTAATAGTCAAGGCCGGTCCGGCTGCCACCGCAGATAGAATAAACATTATTGGCATGCTGGGTTTGAACCAGATCGGGCGCGATTTGACAATACCGTAGGTCGCTCCCAAGGATGATTGATGTAATAGCGAGATCCCCAGGCCAAGCAGCGCAAAGAACGGCGCAGCTTTATGCAGCACATGCGCCACCTCGCGAGTCCATGGCATCCGATCAAAAAACTTATTTTCTGTAATTACTGGTAAGAACTCCATCACCATGATCGTCAGGTAAATTGTGATACACCATGTGATTTCCCACAACACTGAGTGAATATTCCAGTAAACCCAGGGATGCCAGAATCGGTCGGGACGGCCGATATCCATGACGAGAGTGAGTAGGGCAGCAGAATAACCGATGAACCCAACGTAAACCGCCAGGCGGACAATCGGTTGGAAGCGCTTCAACCCAAAAAGGTAGACGATCGCCGAGAGCGTGAACGCTCCTGCGCCCAAGGCGATCGCTGATAGATCGATGGTTATCCACAGGCCCCAGGGCACTGCATTGTACATATTCGTGACCGCCAGGCCATTCCAGAAGACATTGATGGCCGAAATTAAGCCGATGGTGATTAACACCCCGATCAAAGCCATCCAGGCCAGAAAGCCAGGTGAAATCCGCATGGGTTTACGAGTTTCGGTAAGCGTAGCCATGCTTATAAGCCCTCCTTTGGTGGGATGTAATACACGCTAGGTTCTGCACCCAGATCCTCCCTCAGACGGATAGTAGGATTTTCAGCCAAAATTTTCGAAATCTTGCTGTTCGGGTCTTTCAGGTTACCAAAAGTGCGAGCTCCGACCGGGCAGATGCCCACGCAGGCTGGTGTTGCTTCGGGGTCTTCTCCGGGCATCAAACCGCTTTTTAACCCGGCATCAATCCGGTGAATACAGAAGGTGCATTTCTCTACAACACCACGTGGGCGGCGTTCCACTTCTGGGACGCCAAAAGTAGGTACATAAGGATTTTCCTCGGTATATGTTTTCCAGTTGAAGCTGCGGGCATCATAGGGACATGCCACCTGACAGTAACGACAGCCGATACATCGGTCGTAGTCCATGACCACCAGACCATCATCACGGTGATACGTTGCTCCAACTGGGCAAACCTCTACACATGGCGCATTTTGGCAGTGCAGGCATGGGCGGGTGAAGTAAAAAGTATTCCCTGTAGAGGTTTTCTCCGTGACAACAATATTCCAGGGTTTTTCCGGATTAACATCATTCACCGCACAACAGGCTCGTTGGCAATATTCACAACCGATGCAAGCATCCAGGTTGATGACCATCCCCCAATGAAACTCACCGGTAGCCGCTCCGTGGCCTGTTTCCGGTACATTCTCGATCTGCCCCTGTTTCAAGCTCGAAAAGGGTGAGAGCGGACCGGTGGTCAAAAACTCGGCTGCAATAGCGGAACCGAATGCCGCGCCTGCCACCTTTAAAACATCGCGGCGGGTTAGTTCGACTTTGACTTTAGTCTTTTTCTTGCTCATCTTCATCTTCCTCTACCACACGAATACGCCGGCTGACCACCCAGGCCGCTACTCCACCAGTTACCAATCCAACAATCGCACCTTGAGCCAGCCCGGTATACAAGCGTACACTGCTACGAGCTTCGAGCTGCGAGATGGTCTGTTCTTGTTCACTGACTTGCTTTTGAAGGGTTTCGACATTTATTACGGGCGTTGCCTCGGCTTGCCCACTAAGCTTGACAATTGTGTCCCGGGTGTGAACCGTATCTTTGTGACAGGCAATACATGTATCAGAGCCAACAGCAAATGTATGTCCGGTTGGGACCAATCCCATAATCGGATCTTCGGTGCGAGGGGCAGTGTACATGTGGCAGTTGCTGCATTCCAGCCCAGCTTTTGCATGTGTACCATGTGTGAATGAATCGCTCATGTTTTTATGGCAGTTGGTGCATAGCTCGGTTACCGACGCGGCGCGTGGTGTTTGAGAATGGGGGTTATGGCAGGCCTGGCATTGGATACTGGCACTTGCATGTTTACTGGCGTGCCATTCATCCGTCGTCGTTTTATGGCAGGTGCTGCAGAGATCGGCGTTAGGCGTGAGAGGCATCAGGCTCTGTGGGTGACCTGACTGGTACGGACCGTGACAAGATTCGCAGGTGACGCCTTCGTGCGCATAACTGCTCGTTTTAGCGTTATAACCAGTGGTGTGGCATTCAAGACAGGTAAATTTTGTGCCTTCGTTAGCCCAGTCACGCTGAAAAATTGGTGATGAAAAAGCCTGTGCGTGACGTGTCGACTGCCAGGTATCGTATATTTCTGGATGGCAAGTTTTACACGTATCTGGTCCGGCAAAATTGCCCGTTACCTCGCTTGTTGGTGTGGATGTAGGTGTCTGTGCAGAAACTGCAGGAGGTGTAAGTCCGAAAATTATGCCTGACAGAAGGCTGATGCTAAAAAATATACTGAAAGCCAGGCAGGCGTGCTGGCGATGATCGATCTTTTTATTTTTCATTTTATAATTCTCCACAAGCCCGACTTACCGCCGGAAATAAGTCCTGATCATACTATTTTGACAAATTTGAGATGATTTGAGAAGTGATGAATATCACATAGAATGATTGAATTTTTCCTATTTAGTTATTACATCAAGGGATGAAGGGTGAGTATCATTAAGAAAGAAACCAGTACGTCTATATCTCCGTTGCCATGTTTTAGGAGACGAGGCTTTAGGGGTGGATTTTATTTGACCTTCAACCGGCTAAAGCCTCGTGTTCAGATGAATATGTTATGGTGCTTGGACTGCCTGGGCTTGATGATAGCCCGTTGCGGTCTGTTTCAATAATGCATCATCTTTTGGCGTAGCAATTCCACCGCCATGACAATGTTTGCATGCATAATCCAGGCTGATCGTGGAATACGATGTCAGTCCGTCTTCAGAGAACTGACCAACTTGTTCGGGGTTAATCCCGAACAAATGAGTGGGCATATCTGCAGTGAACTTGGTCGCATCACCCCAAGCATTGATCACCATCGGCGCCATGTGGCACTGAGTGCATTCAAAGTTTTTGTGCAGGGTGACTTTTTGGTTGTTCGCCTCGTTATAGTGGCAATCAGCACAGACCGTCTTTGTAGTAGCTACTTTTTCCTGGGCTAGCTGGACAACCCCACTATGCGGATCGTGACAATTTGTGCAACTAAGAACCAGATGTTTGCTCTTGGCGATTTCTGTAAATTGCTGTTGGTGGTTGATGAAACTATCCTTTGCGTGCAGCTGCCCGGTCTCATCTTGGGCATGGCATTGGCCACAAGCCTGGCTCGAGCGATCGATGTACATCCGCACACCCTGGGGATTTTTTATATGCAGACTGCCGGGTCCATGGCAATTCTCGCACTGTACACCATCCTCCTTCCAGGCGCCAATAACACCGGCAAGGTTTTCCTGACTGCCGGTAGCGTTATATCCGGTAGTATGACAGGCGACGCAATCATTTTTAACCTCTGCCTCGCCGGCACGAAAGGATACAAAACCTGCCGATTTGTCTAATGCTTCATTATCCAGGTTATATTGGTTAAGATATTGTGTATTACCTGATTTACCCGGCTCGTCTGTGATAATGAAACCGTCCTTATTCGCAAATATTGCCTGCCAGCCATATCCACCAATTACATAAGAAATATCCGTCCAACTATAACCCTGCGGTGGATCGGTTAAAGTCGAAAACGGAAATTCTGGCGTTTTCCCCTCGACAACTTTGCTCAATGCATGGGCATGGCCCGATTTGGCATGCGTATCGTAGATAGCTTGATGGCATCCACTGCACACCTGGGCGCCGACGTAATCTGCGCCGCTGAGGCTCTCACCAGATGGGCCTGGCGCGCCCTCAACGCCAGCCGGACCTTGTGGACCCTCTGGTCCGGGCGGACCGGCGGGGCCAATTGGACCTTGTTCGCCTTGAGGACCCGTACAGGCTGTGAGAATGATGATTAAGAGTATCAGCCCACTAACTACGGCTAAAAATTTTTTCATGCTGAATTCTCCTCTTTTTAGGTTTAGCTATAATCTGTGCAATTGCTAACTAATAAATTGCTATATACAGAATTCTCTTATTTTACCTTAATCATACAAGAAAGTTTATCCTTCTTTCTCATATTATTTTTTTCGTTAACTCAGGTCAAATTAATCTAGGCATGCCAGAATTTGTTATCATACAGAGAAACCAGGTAGGTCATCCTACACTGGCTATAATTTGGTGTAAATTTCGGAGGTGAATTTAAATGGAGCAATCAGTACCTGTCGAAGCAAAATCCAGTGGACGGTTAAAGTTTATTATTGGTGGCCTTCTAATCATTGCAGCAGTTGTCTATTTGATCATCTCATCCACCAAAGCCAGTGCGCAGTATTTCTTGACTGTCGATGAACTGGCAGCCAAAGGCAACAGTGTACAAAATAGAGATATCCGTATCTCTGGCGCTGTAATTGGCGATTCGATTAAATATGATCCGCAAACGTTGACGCTTACTTTTACTGTCGCAAATATTCCGGGCGACAATAAAGTGATCGAGCAACAGGGTGGATTGGCTGCTGTTTTGAAAGCAGCAGTTTTAGACCCTAGCCGTAATCGATTGACTGTTACATACGTCGGCCCGAAGCCGGACTTGCTTCGAGATCAAGCCCAGGCAATAATGACCGGTAAGGTGGGGCAGGACGGGGTTTTCCAGGCCGATGAGCTATTATTAAAATGCCCAACAAAGTATGAAGACGCGGTCCCAGCCCAAGTACAGCAGAACGGCTGATACTCGTCGCCAGGGTGTGCCGCAGATCAGCAGGATGACTTATATCATCCACACCCATTATCCTGGCACCATTGATTGATTCGTCTAATGCCAGTTTTCATTTTTTCATTCTGTTTAGAAAATCGAAATACTTTAGAAATGTGGTTCATAGGTCAGGTCCATTGAATCACATTTCTACTTGTATAAAATCTGATTATCGTTCTCATTTATCTTACACGGAGTCTCTATGGTAGCCAACTTTGGATATGGTGCACTGCTGATTACATTGCTGCTGGCAATTTATGGGGTATTCGCGGCTGTCTACGGCGCTCGCAGCAATAAGCCAGCCTGGGTTGAAAGCGCTCGCCTGGCAATGCTGCTGACATTTCCTTTAATCACCGTGGCCGCGTTGAGCCTGATTTATTTATTGGTTAATGGTCATTATGAAGTTGAATTCGTATCATCCGTTACCAGCAGCAGTATGCCGATTTATCTAAGGATTACAGCACTGTGGGGTGGGCAATCGGGCTCGCTGGTATTTTGGGCCTGGCTGATGTCGGCTTTTGCGACAGCAGTGACTTTGCGCAAATGGGAGCGCGATCGTGAGTTCCTGCCGTGGGTGATTATGGTTTCGTTGGTCACCCTGGGATTTTTCTTGATCTTAATCCTGTTCTTTGAAAATCCATTTAGCCGTTTGTGGGCTTCAGCGACTGGGAATGTGGTTAAAGCCATGTTCCAACCAGCGGGTATGTCACTCTACTCGCCCGGCGATGGGCGTGGCCTGAATCCTCTGTTGCGCCATCCCGGAATGATCATCCATCCCCCCATGCTTTACCTGGGGTTTGTGTCATTTGTCATCCCCTTTGCATTTGCAATCGCGGCGCTAATCACAGGAAGGACCGATGACCGCTGGATCCGCATTACTCGCCGTTGGACGCTGGTAGCCTGGTTATTCCTATCCCTCGGTCTTGTCCTGGGCATGCGCTGGGCGTATGATGTGCTTGGTTGGGG
>JAGDMX010000090.1 GCA_017860725.1 Chloroflexota bacterium
GTATTATGCGTGCTGGTAAAGTATTCGGTGATCCGGTCGATGACAATCGCTAACAAAACGCCTACAGCTACAGCCAGTGGGGTGCGCCACCAGCCGCCCGGTAGAGGTCCCAGGGGTGACTTTTCACCCATTACACCCAGGTAAATGAAGCCTGCGATGCCAAACAGGACGACCGAGATAGCAGCAGAGGATAGAAAACCACGAAAGATGGCCCGCATGGCATCGCCTTTTTTGCCGGGGCTGCCGCGCACCAGGTAAGTGCCGATAATTGAAGACAGGACGCCGATCCCACGCACGATCAAGGGGTAAATAATCCACTCCAGGTGACCGGTCAGGTTCCACAGGGCTAACCCCAGGATCAAGCCGGAGACCATCGTAACCTCGTAAGACTCGAAAATATCGGCCGCCATACCGGCGCAGTCGCCAACATTATCGCCAACCAGGTCTGCCACGACTGCCGGATTGCGTGGGTCGTCCTCAGGTATGCCGGCTTCGACTTTGCCAACCAGGTCGGCGCCAACATCCGCTGCTTTGGTGAAGATACCACCGCCAACACGCATGAAGAGGGCCAGAAGTGTGCCCCCAAAGCCAAAACCCAGCAGGGCATCGGGAGCGGCGATGCCAAAGAGGATGAAGATGACAGTGCCGCCTAGCAAGCCTAGCCCATCGGTTAACATCCCGGTGATCGTGCCTGCCCGGTAGGCAATACGCAGCGAGTCATCGAAAGAGCGCCGGGAGGCGGACGCCACACGCACGTTAGCCTGGACCGCCATACGCATGCCGATCTGCCCAACCAGTAACGAAAAGGTGGCTCCCAGGACGAATGCAAATGCCCGCCCGACGCCTATAATGATTGAGAGTTGCTGCTGTTCTTGGGAGGTCAAAGACTCGGCGCATTGCTTGACATTCTCGGTGGTGGCGCTTTTTACAACCATGCAATACCATTCAGACGCTTCCGGAGTGGGTTTGACGATGAACACCGAAGCAAAGAGCGCAATGGTTAGGATTACGATCAGAGGCAGGATGGATTTGAGCTGTTTTTTCAGGTAAGCATCCGCGCCATCTCGAATGGCTTCCCATACTTCCTGCATACTTTTGGTTCCCTTGTCTTCCTTCAAAATCTGGCTACGCAAGAAGACGGCATACAGCAGTCCCAAAATAGCGACGGCCAGGACGCTCCAAATGGCCACTTGCTCAAAGCTTGACAACCCATACATGCCTAACATGATGAATATTTGCCTCCCAGGTGAAGATTGAGCGTAAAAATTAAACCTGCCGGAGATCGTACGACAGGCACAATGGGTTGATTGTACAGTCAGGCGGCGATTGTGTCAAGAAGCGCAAAGTGAGCGAGCAAAAACCAGGCGAACGTTCGCATCGTTTCGGAAAACATATCTATTTTTGCTGCGCAGATGCAATTATTTGTGGATTCTAGGAGATTAGTGTTTAGTTAGAACATTTCAACCTACTTGACTTGGTCATGTAATTTATTGTATAACCTTACAAGCGTATATGATATGTCACAAAATTTCAGAGTCAGCCGAGCGGGGAGGCGTGATTCTTTCGAGGTTGAGCACTGCTACCTGACCGGACGCCGTGCTCTTTCATGTCTTACATACCACGAAAATCTTATCAAGGAATGATTTTGAAGTTGGAATTTCACCAGGTGAACCATAACCTGGTGTAAAGGATAGGGTTAATATAGAGTACTGACAGATAAAAAATTTTTGTCAAAACGTTAATAAAAATCTATTGATTTTTGAAGTAAAAACCGGTATTCTAAATCATATAGTTATTGCGATTATCATTGGCTGGAGATGAAATGATTGATGATGAACTGTTGAACGAAATGGATGACCAGGAGGGTCATCCTGCCATCGCCCGGCTGATCGAGCTAGGCAGGCAAAAAACCTATGTGACTATTGATGACATTTTAGGCTTATTCCCAGACGCCGAGCAGGATGTCGATCAACTGGAAGAGGCCTTTGCAGCATTAATCAGTGCCGGTATCCCTTATGTAGATGAAACCGTCGAGGGTGGCCCTTCAGAAGAAGAACTGGTCGAAGAAGAAGTTGAAGAAGAGGTCCGCCATGTCTTGGTCGTAGATGATAATTATCTGGCGAACATAGATACCGACGATACGATAGGTTTGTACCTGAAGGAAGTTGGTCGTGTCCCGCTGCTCACAGCCGAGGAAGAGGTCGAGCTTGCTCAGCGCATTGAACGTGGGCGGCTGGCCCGGGAGGAGCTGGCACGAGGCAATGTCAGCCCACGTCGGCGCCAGGAGCTACAGCGGCTGATTGAAGACGGTTGGGCCGCGCGCGAGCACCTGATTACCGCTAACTCCCGCCTGGTGATCAGTGTAGCCAAGAAATATATGGGGCGGGGAGTGCCCTTCTTAGACTTGATCCAAGAAGGGAACATTGGGTTAATCCGCGCCGCCAAAAAGTTTGACTATCGGCGTGGGCACAAGTTTAGCACCTATGCAACCTGGTGGATTCGCCAGGCAGTGACACGGGCCATAGCCGATCAGGGGCGGACGATCCGTGTGCCGGTGCATATGGGCGACCAGATCAATAAACTGCTGCGTGTACAGCATCAGCTAACCCAACGATTAGGGCGCGATCCATCTGTGGAGGAGCTGGCGAATGCCTTGGAAGTCACTCCACAGAAAGTAGAGAATATGATTCAGGTAGCACGCCGTCCATTATCTTTGGAGACGCCTACCGATGATGAAGAGGATTCCGTTCTCGGCGACTTCATTCAGGATGACGAAGTGCCTGCACCGGATGAAACCGCAACTTATAATTTATTGCGCGAACATCTTGATACGGTGCTGAATGGATTGCCCCCTCGCGAAGTACGCATTCTTCAATTGCGGTATGGGTTGCTGGATGGGCAAGCCTACACCCTGGAAGAAGTAGGTCGTAAAATGGGTGTTACGCGCGAACGTGTTCGCCAGATTGAAGCTCAGGCACTCAGCCGCTTACGGCATCCGGCCATCCGCCGCAAGCTGCGTGAGTACCTCGGGTAGCTATGTACTCTGCGAGTCAGATCATACTGTGATAACCGGGTTGATTAACGAGGCAATCCTGTGGTTGCCTCGTTTTTTCACAGCCTGATAACTTCGTTCCTCCGGAGCCCCAATTGGATAGACGCCCGGTTTTGCCGACATTTGTCTGGGTAATCCCTCTTGCGCTGGTTCTGTTTGCCGGACTTACCTGGTTGAATTACCAGTATGCCGGCGACCAGCAGGGAGCGAATGATTTCCTGCCAGGTTGGGAGGGAACCCGGTTGTACTTCACCGAGGGTTTGAGTCCGTACAGCCAGGAAACTACTGCCGAAATCCAAAAAATGGCCTACGGTCGTCCTGCAGCGGCAGGCGAAAATCCATTGAATTTCACATACCCCTTCTATGCTATTCTAGTATTTGGACCCTTTGCGGTTTTGAGCGATTTTGCCCTGGCCAGAGCCTTGTGGATGAGCATCCTCGAGGTATCGATTTTATTAATAGTCATCACAGGCGTAAATCTTAGCCGGGTACGATTACACTGGTTGATGTACATCATCTTGGCGATATTCTCGGTTCTCTGGTTCCCGGGGATCAAATCCATACTGGATGGAAACTCATCGATCGTTTTTGCGCTGTTGGTAGTGGTTGCATTCTGGGCGATTTATCATGAGCAGGATGCACTGGCGGCGACCTTGCTGGCCTTGGCCAGCTTCCGACCGCAGATGATCTTAGTGCTGATCCTGTTTGTATTGATCTGGTCTCTCTCGAGAAAGCGCATGACCCTGTTTTGGGGTTATCTTGGGGTGATGGCACTCCTGATTGCTGCGACCAGCTTGTTAATTCCCAACTGGATCTTCCAGTATTTTCGATTAATCATTGAACAGCTCGGCCAGATTGAGATAGGTACACCGCGAGCGCTGTTTTTATACTACCTGCCAGGCATTGGCAACCAGCTTGCGTGGCTGCTGACGATGGTCTCGGCGGTCTTTTTACTCTGGGAGTGGCGCCTGGCTGCCGGCATGAACTATCGCTGGTTTTTGTGGGCGGCCTATTTTAGCCTGGTGTGGACCAATATGATCGGGTTGCCAACCTCAGTAGAGAACCAGATCGCCTTACTACCAGCCTTGATCCTGGTGCTGGCGGTGTGGGACGAGCGCTGGGGGACTTTGGGGCGCTGGCTGAATGGCTTCAGTATATTATTGCTCTCTGTAGGATTATGGTGGTTGGTGATTTTCTACGCTGGGAAAAATATACCCGCAGATTTAGGTCCTTTCACCTTTTTCATGGTGCCGGTCTTTATGGTGGCAGGTCTTTACTGGGTTCGCTGGTGGGCGATCCGCTCGCCTCGCCTGCCACTCCAGGAGATTTCAGAGCGACTGGGTTAGAATGAATATTCATGCAATGGAAGCAAGGGAATCTATTGATTTTAATTGCGATAATCCTTATAATGAAATTAGAGGGGAGAAAAAATCTCAGCGCGGAAAGGAGATGAAATTTGTGTCATCTTCACCACAGGAGAATGGTCAAGGGCTGGTCGAGTTTGCTCTATTATTGCTCTTGTTGGTTATCGTGTTGGGTGCGATCATCGTGATCATAATTTCTGTGTCTGCGAATTAATGGTTGCAAAGTACCCCGTGACGACAATGCCAACGGTATTAGGATATTCAGCTTATCGCCTGCTTCAGTGGACTTGGGCCGGATTGGATTGGCTGTTTCCACCGGTGTGCGTGGGCTGTGATCATCCAGGGGTTTATCTCTGTGATGATTGCCTGCAAACAATTCAATACGTCCTGCCACCGATCTGTGAATGCTGCGGCCAGGCGATCGATTACCCTGGCATGTGTGCCGCATGCCGGGCGGATCCACCCGGTTACACTTCCTTAAGATCTTGGGCCTGGCATACAGGGGTGGTACGCAATGCCATTCACCGGCTAAAGTATCAGGGTGATCTGTCTCTCGGTGAGGTGTTTTCTCGACCAATAATAAACCTCTTAAATGAAACTCACTGGGAGATTGATCTTGTCGTTCCAGTGCCCGCCGGGATTGCACGTCAGGCGGAGCGCGGATATAATCAGGCGGCTTTGTTAGCCTGGCCGGTTGCATATGGTTGTAATTTAGCTTACCAGGCTAAGGCACTATATAAGGTTCGCGAGACCCTGTCGCAGGTAGGTCTCAATCGCACCCAAAGACGCCAAAATGTTAAGCAGGCTTATCGGGCCAATGTAGATCTGGTGTCCGGGAAGAAAGTGCTACTTATTGACGATGTCGCGACCAGTGGAGCTACGATGGATGCTTGTACAGCGGCGTTACTGGAAAGTGGAGCGACGCAGGTGTATGGATTGACCCTTGCTCGGGCAATGTTTGCTGATAAGAACGACACTCTATATCAGGAGGTTCAATATGACTCTGCAAGTTGAAATCTATAGTCGAAATCTGGAATTGACTGAAAGAATCCAGGATTATGTCACCAAGAAGGTATCCAGACTGGATCGATATCTTCCCGGGATTGAGGAGGCACGTGTTGACCTGGCATATATCAAGTCGGCGCGCAGCCTGTCCGATCGCCAGGTAGCACAGCTTACAGTTCGTGGCAAGGGATTTATCCTGCGTTCTGAAGAGCGCGCCGATGATATCTTTGCTGCCATTGATACCGCTCTGGAGAAGATGCAGCGTCGCATTGAGCGCTATAAAGGAAAGCATTACCGGGGGCGGGGCGATGGTAAATCTGCTGCTGAAGTAGCTGAAGATGTTGAGCCCGAGCCTATCTCAGAAGAAGAAGAAAGCAGCGAGCTGCCACCCGCCATCGTTCGACGTAAGCGCTTTATCCTGACCCCGATGGATGAGCTGGAAGCCATTGAGCAAATGAGCCTGCTGGGACATGAGTCTTTCTTTGTGTTCTATAATGCAAATACGAACGCCGTAAATGTTCTCTACCGGCGGCGGGATGGCATGTACGGTCTGATCGAGCCGGAAATTGGCTAGAAAGTAGCAGAATACAAGTGGTCAGAAACAGTCATTCTGTTCCTGACCACTTGTTTGTTTGACTTTTTTATTCTCTCCGATTAAACTTTGCCTCCCAATCAATTCCTTGGGATGGATGAATGCCATGACGGATCAAAACGAAAATCTTATTTACCAGATAGCCGATCTCCTCCCGGGAGATGGGATAGATACCGCCAGCGTAGAGCAGTCAATTCGGCAGGTGCTCAAGGCGGTTGGCGAAAACCCGGATCGGGAGGGCTTGTTGGATACCCCCCTCCGCGTTGCACAGATGTACGATGAGTTATTAGAGGGTTATCGAGTAGATCCGATCGAGTTACTTAACGACGCTTTGTTCGATGTGAAATACGATGAGATGGTGGTGGTGCGCGATATCGAGTTTTACAGCTTGTGCGAGCATCATATGCTACCCTTCTTAGGCCGCGCTCATGTGGCTTACCTGCCGCGCGACAAAGTTATCGGTCTATCGAAAATCCCAAGGATTGTAGATATGTTTGCCCGGCGCTTGCAGGTGCAGGAGCGAATGACTCGCCAAATAGCCGAATTTTTTAACGAGCTACTGCACCCGCACGGAGTGGCTGTGGTAGTAGAGGGATTGCATCTCTGTGCTACAATGCGCGGCGTGAAAAAGCATGATGCCCGCATGACGACCTCGACCATGCTGGGTGCTTTCCGCAAGAGCATTGCCACTCGCGAGGAGTTTTTGGCGAATATCGCCCGCGGTTCAAACCCCTTGCTGTATTGATAATCTTGAGTAGATCAGGAACTACCCGGCAATACCTGAGGATGCGGGTAGATGGGGTAATCGATTCTTAATCGATCAGCCACCTGGTGCAGAAATTCCCCTGTCTGTGGGTGGTGCAGGCTTGGAAGCAATTCGGCGACTGGGACCGCCAGGTAAGGCTGTTCCCAGATTAGCGGTTCGAGTATCTCTCCCTGGTGGATCAGCACATCAATATCGATCGTGCGCGCCGCGTACTTGTTTTCTGTGCGGACACGGCCTAGAAAGGATTCGATCGGGCGCAAGAGATGTAGTTTTAATTCCTCAATGGGTGTATCTGTGTCTACCAGCACGGCGGCATTGAGAAAAGGCGGTCCGGTCATACCTACGGCTGGCGACTCCCAGGCGGTTGATACGGCCGTGATCTTCAAGATTTGGCGGAGCAGCTCAACTGCCCTGGGAAGGTTGATCTCTGGCTGGACATTAGATCCCAACCCCAGGCAGGTATCACCTTGATTCAGCGTCACGCAAAATCACCCCTGCTGCGCTCGATTTCCACCCCCACGCTACCGGTAAACCGGACTGCGCCTGGTTTTTCCACACGTACTAAGACTCGCTGGACATGTGGCTGCTCCAGGCAGAGGCACGCCAGGTCGGCAGCCAGCGCTTCCACGGTGAAGCGCTGGGCGCTTTCGGCATGTGCCTGGACACGCTTGGCAATCGTGCGATAATTGACGCAATCGTCCAACTGGTCACTGTTGCCGGCTGCCCGGAGATCTGCGTACAGCACAAGGTTTATTAATATTTCCTGGGGCTTTTCGCGCTCCCAATCGTTGACGCCGATAATCCCGCGTGCCACCAGATCCTTAATGATAACTTTATCCATAGGTTCTCCCTATATCAGGTGACGGCCGCCATCCAGGTGTATGATTTCGCCGGTGATGTAGGCAGGCCCGTCTAGTAAGAACAAAGCTGCCTGATTGACTTCTTCCAGGTCAGCCCAGCGTCCTGCCGGTACTTTACGCAGGAGATCAGGGGTTGCAGCTCCATCACTGGGGGGCAGGATAGCGCCAAACGCCAGCCCGTTCACAGTGATATGCGGAGCCAGGGCTACTGCCAGCGAGCGAGTCAGGGCTGCCAGTGCAGCCTTGCTGATGGTATAAGGCAGGTGGTCCGCTCCTGGGCGCAAGGCGCGCCAATCGAGGAGATTGAGAATGCGTCCCGGTTCTCCGGCTGAATGTGCCCGGCCAAAAGCCTGGCTGAGCAGGAAGGGCGCTGTCAGGTTGACCATCAGAGCGCGATTCCAGTCTTCCAAGGTAGTGATATCCCAGGTGAGCGGCTCGAATAACGAGGCGTTATTAACCAGTGCATATAGGGGGCC
>JAGDMX010000012.1 GCA_017860725.1 Chloroflexota bacterium
GACTAACTCATAAGCCCCTCTGCCAGTGACAGCTTCGATACGGCGGATGCCCGCCGCCGCGCTGCCTTCGGAGGTGATCAGGAACAACCCGATATCGCCAGTCTCATCGACATGCGTGCCGCCGCATAGCTCGTAAGAGAATGGCTCAGCTCCGCCGATGGTGATCGTACGCACAGTTTCGCTGTACTTCTCACCAAACAACGCCATGGCGCCTTCACCAATCGCCTGCTGCAGTGACTTGTATTTTATATTCAAGTTGTAGTCACCCAGTATATTGCGATTGACACCCAGTTCGATACGCTGCAGCTCGTCTTGTGTCAGGGCTTGCGGGTGGGTAAAGTCGAAGCGTAGACGGTCTGGCGCTACCAGCGACCCGGCCTGGCGGGCATGCTCTCCCAAGACCAGGCGCAGCTCGGCGTGCAGCAGATGCGTGGCGGTATGGTTGCGCATAATATCCTGCCGCCGCTGGGTATCCACCCGAGCAATTGCCGTATCGCTTACCTGTGGCTCACCGCGCACTACCTCCCCCACGTGGACTATGATCCCGGTAGCCGGCTTGCGCATGTCAGTGACACGAATCTCCCAGCCTGGTTCCTGGGTCGAAACAATCGTCCCGGTATCCGCCACTTGTCCACCAGATTCCACGTAAAAACCAGTCTCAGGCAAGAGCACTTCCAGCTGATCGCCCGGATGAGCCTTGAATACCGGCTTACCGTCCCGCAACATCGCCAGCACTGGACCTTCGACTTCCAGCCATTCATAAGGATTATATGCCACACCGTCCACCCCCAATTTTCCCTGCGATTGCAGCCCGCTCAACAATTCACGGAAGATATCCACATCCTCCCCGCCCAACGGGCCAAAGATATCGCCAGCCCCAGATGCCAGGCGGTGTTTTTCCATCGCATCTTTGAAAGCAATCTCATCTACATCCATATCCTGCTCGCGAGCAATATCACGGGTGATCTCAAGCGGCAGGCCATAAGTTGCATAGAGGTCGAAGGCCTGCCCGCCAGGCAGGATGCGCTCACCACGCGCCACCAGGCGCGCCAGTAGCGATTCCAATTTTGCCACTCCACTTTCCACCGTCCGTTTGAAGCGCACTTCTTCACGCGTCAGGTTTTCGTAGATAGTTGACTGGTTGCGGACTAGCTCTGGGTAAAAGCTACCATAGTGCTCGATGACCGTTTCCGCCACCTTCGCCAGGAAAGGCTCGTGTAAGCCGATCAAGCTGCCAAAGCGCGCTGCCCGGCGGATGATCATCCGGCAGACATAATTGCGCCCGGTATTGCCCGGCACGACACCATCCGCGATCAGGAAAGCCGCTGCCCGGCTGTGATCCCCAATGACACGGTAGGGTGTAAAGTTCTCGGCCCGCTGTTCATCGGTGTGACCTGTGAGCTCCTGAATTCTGTCCAACAACGGCGCAAACAGGTCGGTTTTGTAGTTCGAGCTGACATCCTGCAACACTGAGACGATGCGCTCAAAGCCCATCCCGGTGTCGACGTGCTTGGCAGGCAGGGGTTCAAGCTGGGTTGGTCCCAGGCGGTTATACTGGATAAAAACAAGATTCCACAATTCCAGAAAGCGGGTGCAATCACCATTCACCCGGCAGACATGACCCGCCACATCCTGTTTATTGCAGTACTTGAGCCCCCGGTCAAAATGGATCTCGCTGCATGGGCCGCAAGGACCGGTGTCGGCCATCTCCCAAAAATTATCTTTGCGCCCAAAAAACAGGACATGTGCTGGGTCCATACCCGGCTGGACACGCCAGGCATCGGCGGCTTCATCGTCCTGCGGAATATCGCCAATGTCATCCCGGAAGCAAGTCGCCCACAGATCGCTCTTCGCCAACCCCCAAACATCGGTCAGCAGTTGCCAGGCCCAGGCGATAGCCTCTTGCTTGTAATAGTCGCCAAACGACCAGTTTCCCAGCATCTCAAAGAAAGTATGATGGGTATCGTCCCGCCCAACATCGTCCAGGTCATTGTGTTTACCGGCCACGCGCATGCACTTCTGCGAGTTGGCGGCGCGGGTGTAAGGACGCTTGTCCACACCTAGAAAGACATCCTTGAACTGCACCATTCCAGCATTGGTAAACAACAAGGTTTGATCACCACCTGGCACCAGCGACGAGGAAGGCACAAAGGTGTGACCATGTTCTTCAAAAAAATCGATAAAATCCTGGCGAATTTGCGCACCGGACCGTATAGGTGAGGGCATAATTACTCCTTAAGATAACTCAACCGCCAATTGCGGCATTTTCCTGGGCGAACATTATACGCCCGATAAGGCATCCGGGCAAGACACCACCCGGATTATTAGACCGGATCCCGGCTGTTGCGGGTTAAAATACCTTTCGCCTCCCCTCTATGGGATTGACACCTCACCGGGTACAATTGACCCGTTATGTCAAAAACCGGTTCTCGTTATCTCTACGTTGCTGTCTTTGCGGCCGGGATGACCACCCTGGCGGTCGAGTTGGCGGCGTCGCGCTTGCTGGGCACGGTTTTCGGCACCAGCAACCTGGTATGGGCCAGTATCATCGGCCTGATCTTGATTTACCTCACCGCCGGATATTTTATCGGTGGACGCTGGGCCGATCGGTCGCCTTTTCCGCATACAATGTACACCATCCTGGCTTGGGGCGCTTTCCTGGCCGGCCTGGTGCCCTTCGTCGCCCGGCTGATCCTGCGCCCCGCCGCCGACGCCTTTGACCAGCTACAGATTGGTGTGCTGCTCGGCTCATTCACCGTGGTGCTGATTCTATTCAGCTTCCCGGTTACCCTGTTGGGCACCATTTCCCCCTTTGCAATCCGTCTGGCCATCGAAGATCCCAGCCACGCCGGCAGAGTCTCCGGACGAATTTATGCCATTTCTACCCTGGGATCCTTTGTTGGAACTTTCCTGCCTGTGCTAGTATTTATCCCCCTGGTTGGGACCACCATGACTTTTTTGATCTTCAGCGGATTTTTACTGCTGGTAGCCCTGATTGGCCTGGGGCTATCCAGCGGCTGGCGGCGGGTGCTCCCCTGGTTGTGGATGCCCATTATCCTGATCGTGGCAGCGATTTACTTCCTCAACCGCCCGATCAAAACGACGCAATCCCAGATCTACGAAACTGAATCAGCTTACAATTATATCCAGGTGTTAGAAAAAGACGGCTACCGTCTGCTGCGGCTCAATGAGGGCCAGGGCATCCACTCCATGTGGCATCCCACAGAGCTGGATTTCGCCGGCCCCTGGGAGCAGTTCCTGGTAGCCCCATTCTTTAACCCCGGTCCGGTGGCACCAGAAAGCATCCGGAGCATGGCAATCGTCGGGCTGGCTGCCGGCACCCTGGCCCGCCAGGCCACCCAAGTGTACGGCCCGCTGCAGATCGATGGCTACGAAATCGACCCTGAGATCATCCGGGTCGGTCGGGATTACTTCGAAATGGATTTGCCCAATCTGCGCTCAATCGCCCAGGATGGGCGCCTTGGACTGGAAACCAGCGACCAGCGCTATGACCTGATTGCAGTGGATGCTTATCGCCCACCTTATATCCCCTGGCATCTGACCACGCGTGAGTTTTTCGAGCTTGTGCGCAGCCGATTGACTGACGACGGGGTGGTTGCAATCAATGTAGGTCGGGCACCCAACGACCGCCGTCTGATTGATGGCCTGGTTGGGACACTCAAGGCTGTATTTCCATCCGTGTATGTGATGGACCTGCCGGATACTTTTAACTCTCTGATTTACGCCACTGCCCTACCCATGGAAATCACAGATTTACACCAAAATTACCTGGACTTGCTGGCCCGTAAGGATATCCATCCCCTGCTGATGACTGCTATGCAGAGGGCAATCGTCAACCAGCAGCCTGCAACACAGACGGGCACGGTATTCACCGACGAGCACGCCCCGATTGAATGGATCACGAACAGTATGGTATTAAGCTACGTTTTCTTTGGCGATATGGAGAGTCTACGATGAGCGCATCCCAAACCACACCAACCCTTTACCGGGTCCTATCCTGGGTAGTCACGTTAGCTGTGCCGGTTTCGCTGGTGCTGACATCTGTGCGCCTGTTGATGACATCCGCTTTTTTGACCTTTGAATATAACACCCCCAACTTCCCTGAAGACCGCTATGGTTTTACCAAAGAAGATCGCCTGTACTGGTCCAATATTGCGGTGGATTATCTATTAAACGATGAAGGCATATCCTTTTTAAGCGATTTGAAGTTCCCGGATGGGTCTCCATTCTATAATGAGCGCGAGCTACGCCATATGCTCGATGTAAAAAACACGGTCAACGGGGCATTAACCGTCTGGTATATCTCTCTGGGATTACTGGCAGTGTTGGGTGTGTGGGCCTGGCTCGGCAAGTGGTGGCCAGATTATCGTCACGGATTGGCCCGTGGCGGCCTGATCAGCGCCTGGCTGGTTGGGTTACTGATTTTGTTCGTGTTAGTCTCATTCGGGGTACTATTCGTCGCTTTTCACAACATATTCTTCGCGGCCGGGACTTGGATGTTTGAATACAGCGACAGCTTGATCCGTTTATTCCCGGAGCGATTTTGGCGCGATATCTTCATCCTGGTGGGCGTGCTAACCCTGGCTGGTGGGCTGGCGTTATATTTTGTCTTTCGCCGGAAATAAAAAGGAGGCGGGCTTATCCGCCTCCTCGAGAGCGAATCTATCTTCTATTTCGCAGAACCTTGCTTGGCAACCGCCTCGGCAGCCTTCTTCACCGCCTCTGGATCGCCCAGGTAGTAGCTTTTGACTGGCTTGAGATCGGCATCCAGTTCGTAAACCAGAGGAACACCCGTCGGGATGTTCAGCTCAACGATATCTGCGTCCGAAATATTATCGAGATATTTGACCAGGGCACGCAAACTGTTGCCATGGGCAGCAATAATAACCCGCTGGCCGGTTTTCACGGTTGGAGCGATCGTGCTATGCCAGTAAGGCAGCATGCGCTCTACGGTGAGCTTCAGCGACTCACACGCGGGCAGCTGCTCTCTGGTCAGACTGGCATAACGGCGATCGAAGCGCGGGTGGCGCTCGTCGCCCCAATCGAGCGCCGGGGGAGGGATATCGTAACTGCGCCGCCAGAGCTTGACCTGAGTCTCGCCAAACTTAACAGCCATCTCAGCTTTATTCAATCCCTGCAGAGCGCCATAGTGGCGTTCGTTGAGCTGCCAGGCATTGATCACCGGCAGCCACTCCAGGTTCATCTCTTCCATAACAATCCACAGGGTCTTCACGGCACGCTTCAGCACGGAAGTATAGGCGAGGTCAAAGGTATACCCGCCTTCCATGAGCAGTTTTGCTGCCGTATGGGCTTCTTGCTCTCCCTGCTCACTCAAACCGACATCTGTCCATCCCGTAAAGCGATTTTCCAGGTTCCAGGTGCTTTGCCCATGGCGTAAAAGAACCAGTTTATATGCAGTGGTCATTGTCCATCCTCTCAAAAATAATAAGAGGCGTTTCCTTGGGATACACAGTCTTTAGGGAGACGCCTCATTGTTCCTATTCGGTTGTTACAAAGCAAGCGACGATTTTCGCCGCATACTGGCGCCCGATAAAGCTTACCGGATTGCTTTCTCGGTCTCCCGATCGAAGATGTGCATGTTATCCATATTGAAGACCATCTGCACCTTCTCGTCGAAGTGGTAGCGCGAGCGCGGATCGACACGAGCAACAAAGCTGTGTTCGCCGCTCTTCAGGTACACGAAGATCTCGTTGCCCATCAACTCGGTGACATCGACAATGGCTTCTACAGGTTGGGCATCAATTCCGGGCGGTGCAAACTGCGGATTGTGGATGTCTTCCGGGCGGATACCAAAGATCACATCTTTGCCTTCGAAGGGCGCAAAGATCGTCATCCTGTCATCTGGGATCTCAATGTGTAAGGTGCCGCCGTCGACAAACAGCTTACCATCGCTTTTATTCATTTTGGCAGGGAAGAAGTTCATGGCTGGTGAGCCGATGAAACCCGCCACAAACAGGTTGTCAGGGCGATCGTAGAGAGTCTGCGGGGTGTCGATCTGCTGTAACAAGCCTTTATTAATCACGGCGATGCGGGATGCCATCGTCATGGCTTCCGTCTGGTCGTGGGTCACGTAGATAAAGGTGGTCTGCAGTTGCTGATGCAGCTTGCTGATGTTAGCACGCGTCTCCACGCGTAGTTTGGCGTCCAGGTTCGAGAGCGGCTCGTCAAAGAGAAAAACCTTGGGCTCGCGCACAATCGCCCGACCTACCGCCACGCGCTGGCGTTGACCACCGGAAAGCTGGCGAGGTTTGCGATCCAGCAGGTGTCCGATACCCAGGATATCGGCAGCTTTCTTTACTCGATTATCGATTTCCGTTTTGGGAGTCTTGCGCAGCTTCAGGCCAAAGGCCATGTTGTCGTACACCGACATATGCGGGTAGAGGGCGTAAGACTGGAACACCATAGCAATGTCGCGGTCCTTCGGGGCGACGTCATTTACGACCTGATCGCCGATCAGAATGCGGCCGTCACTGATTTCTTCCAGCCCGGCCAGGCAGCGCAACGCAGTCGTCTTTCCGCAGCCTGACGGACCTACCAGGACCAGAAATTCCTTGTCCTCGATTTGGATGTTAAGATCGTTGACCGCGATCACATCTCCAAAACGCTTGTACACGTGGTCAAAAGTTACACTTGCCATTGGTTTTTCTCCTTTCTCCAGTTTGCGGGAATATAGTGAATAAATTATATCGCACACTATAAATAATGCAACATTACTTTCATCACATTTTTCTGCCACTTTTATTCATCCTTGTCGATTCTGCTGCCACCATATAGAATGTATCCATGACCAGCGACGACATCAGCCCAATTCGCAAGCAATATCTGGAGATTAAACGCCAGTACCCGGATGCCATCTTGTTTTTCCGGCTGGGTGACTTCTATGAAACCTTTGACCAGGATGCTGAGATTGCGGCGCGTGAACTGGATATCGTCTTGACCTCCCGCAGCGTGGCGAAAGGCACTCGCATCCCCATGGCAGGCATTCCACACCATGCAGCCGAAAACTACCTGGCGCGCCTGATCGAGAAAGGTTTCCATGTTGCGATTTGCGAGCAAATAGGGGACCAACCCGTAAAAGGAATTTTCCCGCGCCAGGTGACACGTGTCGTCACCCCCGGCACAGTGATCGAGCCTGGTCTTCTGCCCGGAGACGCCAACAATTACTTGACCTGTGTGGTGTTGGGCGACCCCATTGAGACAAACGAATTACCGGCCGGCGCGTTCCAACATGCCGGGATTGCATACGTAGATATCACCACCGGCGAGTTTGCGGTCACAGAGCTAAACAATCCGGATATCCTGGCTGCAGTGAGGGCTGAGCTGGTGCGCTTGAGCCCTGCAGAAATTCTTTTCCCAGATGGGCAAAAGCTGACCGACAGCCTGCCCGGTCACCTGACTCCCTGGACTGCCTGGCGCTTCGAACCTGGCAGATGCCAGGAGGTAATTCTGCAGCATTTCGAGGCAGCTTCTTTGGACGGTTTTGGCCTGCGCGGGATGACTCTGGGGATGCGCGCGGCTGGCGGAATTCTCCAATACCTGCAAGAGACCCAACCTGTTGCTTTGAAACTGCTCACCAGCCTGAACACTTATAGCACTTCCGAATTTATGACTCTGGATGCCGCCACTCGGCGCAACCTGGAGCTGACCGAAACCCTGCGCACCGGAGCACTAAAAGGCTCTCTGCTAGGTGTGCTAGATCACACGGTAACCCCGATGGGCAAGCGCTTGCTGGTCCAATGGGTGAGCAAGCCACTGCTTTCTGTGGAACGTATCAACCAGCGCCTGGACGGGGTCATGCTGCTCCATGCAAACGGGATGCTGCGGGCGGAAATCCGATCAGCGCTCAAACCGCTCAACGATCTGGAACGGTTGACGAATCGGGTAATGGCCGGCACTGCCCAGCCGCGGGATTTGGTCGCCATCCGCGCAACCCTGGAACAACTGCCTACCCTGCGGGAGCGATTACCCGAGAACGAAACCTCGCTTTCTGAGCTGCTGCTCAATTTCAACCTGTGCACCGATGAGCTTCAGCTCCTGCAAAGTGCACTGGACGATGAACCACCCGCTACTCTGCAGAATGTCGGCGTGATCCGCCCGGGCTTTTCGGCCGAGTTAGATGGCGTGGTGGAGCGCTCGCGCCATTCCCGAGAATGGATTGCCAACCTGGAAAATGTCGAGCGCGAGCGCACCGGCATCAAATCGCTCAAGGTAGGTTACAACAAAGTATTTGGCTATTACATCGAAATTACTCACAGCAACACCAACCTGGCACCAGCCGAATATATCCGCAAGCAGACTCTGGTCAATGCCGAGCGCTACATCACTCCGGAGATGAAGGAGTACGAAACGCTGGTACTGAACGCCGAGGAGCGCATTCGAGAAATCGAAACCCGCCTGTTTCGAGAGCTTTGCGTCAGCCTCTCCGATACCGCCCGGCAACTGCTGGCGACCGCTCGCGTATTGGCAGAGCTAGACGTGCTGGCCTCCCTGGCTGAGACAGCCGCTCATGGTGGATATATACGCCCAGAGGTTGTCTCAGAAGATATCTTGGAAGTTGAAGGCGGTCGCCACCCGGTTGTCGAACAAACGCTGAGTGGTGAACGCTTTGTCCCCAACGATATCTCCTTTGAATCAGGCGAGAGGGTGCGCATCATCACCGGGCCAAATATGAGCGGCAAATCCACTTACTTGCGTCAAGCTGCATTAATCACCTTGATGGCTCAGATGGGCAGCTTTGTCCCGGCAGCGGCGGCGCGTATCGGTGTCGTAGACCGGATCTTCACCCGTATCGGCGCGCAAGACGAAATTCACGCTGGACAGTCAACCTTCATGGTTGAAATGGTTGAGACGGCCAATATCCTGCACCATGCTACCCCGCGCAGCCTACTGATCCTGGATGAGATCGGGCGCGGTACCAGCACCTATGACGGTGTCTCGATTGCCTGGGCTGTAGTGGAATACATTCACAATCACCCCCGCCTGCGCGCCAAAACTTTATTCGCCACGCATTACCATGAGCTGACTCAGCTGGCTGACTTGCTGCCTGGCGTGCGCAACTACAATGTCGCCGTAAGCGAAGCGGATGGCAAAGTAGTTTTCCTGCACAAGATTGTTGCCGGGGGTGCGGATCGCTCCTATGGAATCCATGTTGGCCAACTGGCCGGGTTGCCGCGCCCTGTTGTGCAGCGCGCCAATGAAATCCTTCATCAGCTAGAGGCTTCTTCCGGCAAGGCAGTCCGGCTGAGTCCGGTGGCTGCCCGCCAGCTGGCATTGTTTCCCGAAACCAACCCGCTGCTTGATGAGATCAAGTCAATGGATATCAATGCGCTATCCCCCATTGAAGCGCTCAATAAGCTTTACGAGTGGCAGCGCAAATACCTCGAGGAATAGTTAGCGAGCTTTCAGTAACATGCGCGTTAGGCTGCTACCCAGTAATGCGCAGCCATCTGTCGGCATGTAATGAGCCACGGAAGCATCAAACAACACCTGAAACGAAACCGGGAAATCTTCATCCCCCTCCCAAAAAGCTACCAGTAATGATATTTTCGGGAACGCCTGGAATTTGAAGGCCACCGTGCCGGGAGTCTGACTCCCACTAAGTTGAGCCTCACCCCCCATCTTTCTGGCAGCCTGCTCAAATTCCGCCTGGGTATGGAACACTCTGGCCAACTCACCACCGGTATAGCCCTGGAAGGCCTGGTTGTAAAAACGCCCATCTGGTAGCTGAGAAAACGAGAGCCACTCCCCTGCCAGAGGGGTGCCATCCGCGGTAGTGAAGTAGTACATCAGCATCGCCTGTGTGAACAGCGGCAGTTCTGCTCCGCTCCGTTCATCGAAGGCTGTAAAATCCGGGTAGGAAATACGCACATCTTGCTGCCACATGCGGACAGAAAAATAACTCTCGCCGGGAGGAGCCACATGATAGTTCGTCCCAGTGGCATCAACTAAACGCTGTGGATCGAAAGCAGTTAACCTGCTACGCAGCTCAACTACTCGCCGCAACAGGCGGGTTGGATCAGGGTCGCTCCCGGTCATATAATTTCCTGAGAGACAGCTTGCCAATAAAAAACGGACGGGGTTTTCCGTCCGTTTCGTTGCATTCTATTTCTTACTTCCCAGTCCGCACCTTATGCTGCAAGGTACGGTTTACAATCTCTTCCATATCGTCTTGTTGTGATGCGTTTTGCTTGCGTTTGTCTTTTCCGGAGGTATCCTTTACGACGACTTTTGAACGTTCCATCGCTTCTCTCATTGCCATTTCCATCGCTGTCGGAATTGGTTCTTCTTTCACCACCTCCTCAGCAGGCTGTGCAGGTTTCTGTGGCGCCGGTTCTTTTAACGCTTCCTTTGCTACTTTGACCGGTTTTTCTTCCAGGGCCTTCATGCTGAGTTTAATTTGCTTCTTACGGCGGTTGACACTCAGCACTTTCACCTCCACTTCATCACCTTCTTTGACCACTTCACTGGGCGTCTTGACATAATCGTGAGCCATCTCACTGATGTGGACCAGGCCTGGTCGCTCGGCGCCGATTTCCACAAAAGCGCCGAACTTCTCCAGGCGCACTACCTTACCTTTAACAACCAGGTCTTTATCAATATCCCGCCACTCCAACTCCAGCGGCTTGACCATGGTCAGCTCAATGCGATCTTTCTTCGGGAAGACCCTGCGAACCCACACATCGACCGTTTGACCCACTTGCACCACATCTTCAACACGGTTCACCGGTTCTTCGCGAATCTGTGAAATATGCACCACACCAGGGATACCGATCCCGATATCTACCACTGCCCCGGCCAGGGTAGTTTTGACCACTGTACCAGTAAAGTGCATCTTTCGTTTGATTTGATTGACATCGTGGATATCCACGTTTTCGGGCGCTAAGGTTTCTGTTTCCATAGCACAACACTCCATCTTTTAAAATAATTGCTATCCACCATCACTACCGGGGATCATAGCACAGAACAAAACAGGTATTTGCCTGCATTCGGCGAAAAATGATTATACCGTGCCGATTGTGAATTGTCAAAGAGATTCGAGATAGAATGGGCGATTATTTCTTTAATATATAATAAGTCGCCCGTTTATCCCCCACCTTGATGAGCATATCACGTGATACCAACTCTGCCAGATCGCGCCGTAATGTCTCTGGATGCACATCCGGGCACAGATCTTGAAAATCGCGGCTGGTGATGCGCCGGTATTTGCTCAGGAAAACCAAGGCCATTTCTTGCCGAGGGTTCAGTTCCATCTCTCGATAGACTGTTAGGTCGATCTCATCCGTCTGCAATCGGGCTACACTCTCTCCATACAATGTAACCCGAAATGTGCCTGCAAGCTCTTCAAATCTTGGCGGGCGCAGATTTTGCTGCTGCATTACTTTCACCACTCGATCGAGCCCATACCCCAAACGCTCAACAAATCCCAAGTCGGATAACACTTGCACGATCACCGCATTGCGTGAAAAACGCGCGTCCAGCAGGTTATCCAGAGTCACCGGTCCCGGCAATCCACCCGGAGATTGCACCTCAATGCGATCTGCAAAGAGGTTAAGATGAATATTATCGCCTTGCAGGTTGTAATCGCGATGGGCAACCGCATTGACCAGGATTTCACGCACTGCTTCCAATGGATATTCGGTCGTTTCCTGGCGAGTTAAACCCATGAGCCGGACCACACTGCGCAGGTTCTGTCGCGTAAAAGCTTCCACTTGGCGGATTTGCTCCGGGAGTGTGCCACTGATATCTTGTTTAAGGAATCGATCGGCATAAATCACCCCCGAAAAACGAGTCGCCAGGATGGTCGCATTGGGCAACCACTGCTGCGGATAACGCCCAAATAGTAACAAGGCTGCATAAGTCGGGTGTCCATCACGACCCAGACAGCCGCGCTGGATCAGGATGTTCTCTGGAGATTCTTCCTCCGGCAAATTCAAGGTCTTGATATATTCGCCAACTTTTTGCCAATCCAGATCATCCAGTGTGGCATTGGGTGGAGTTTGTGATTCAAACTGGACCACGCCGCGCTCAAGCAATAGCTGGCGCAGTTGCCGCGCAGAGAGCGGGTTAGTTTGGGTGCCGTCCCGCCCCAGGTAGCGCCCCTCCAGGCTGTACACGTGAGGCAGGCCCGGCGGGACTGTAATCCAGACGATCTGCATCTGGTCGACCTGTATCAGGCGCGGCAGGGGCAGCACCAATGCCGGATCGGCCATCAGAGTCGCCTGAAACACCCGGTCGCGCACTTCCTCCGGATCTTCGATTCCCTGGATATGACCGGAGCGGGGAGAAATCCCCAGCAGGACAACGCCTCCCACGGAGTTTGCCATGCCAGCCAGTATAATCGCCAGGCGCGCGATTTGAAAATCACCCGGAAGCCAATGCAAGGTTGTCCCCATGCCTCGCCCGAGCAAGGCATGAACTTCTTGAGCGAGTAGCTGCTCGTCTTTCATCACCACCTGTAATTTACTAAAAGGTAAATTCTGCCGAATCGTGATTAAATCAGCGGTTGCTGCTGCACCTGATTATCCGGCACTTCAATGGAAGGTGCAGGTAAGGTTTCTTTGCTCTTCTTATGCTTGCCTTGCTCTTTTTTTGGTTTTTCGGTTACATCGAGAATCGGCTCTGGACTGAGTGCAACTTCCAGCACCCGATCCATATGCTCAACGGGTACGATCTTCAACTCGGAACGTGCTTTGCGGGGGATATCCACCAAATCTTTGAGATTGCGTTTCGGTAGAATCACTGTCTTCAAACCGGCGCGATGGGCAGCCAGAACCTTTTCTCTCACTCCGCCCACCGGGAGCACCCGGCCGCGCAAGGTGATCTCACCAGTCATTCCGACCTCACGAAGTACCTTATGTCCAGTAACTGCCGACACCAGGGCAGTACAGATCGTCACCCCAGCGCTCGGGCCATCTTTGGGGATTGCCCCTTCCGGAATATGAATATGAATATCCACCTGCTCAAACAATGAGACATCCACTTGAAGCTGGTGGCAGCGAGATTTCAGGTAAGAAAGCGCCGCCTGAGCGGATTCCTGCATCACGTTGCCAATTTGCCCGGTGATTTGCAGGTTTCCTTTGCCTTCCAAAATCAATACTTCGACCGGCATGATCTCACCACCGTTTTCTGTCCAGGCGATCGCAGTAGCCACTCCCACCTCATCATGTCTTTCGGCTTCCAGGTTGAAAAACTGAGGAGGTCCCAGGAAACGCTCGATAGAAGTCGGACCGATTTGCGAGGGGATCCGCTTCCCCTCCGCCTTCATACGCGCGACCTTGCGGCAGACTCGCCCCAGCTCTCTTTCCAGGTTGCGCACACCAGCTTCGTAGGTATATTCCCTGATGATCCGGACGACAGCTGGGTCGGCAAACTGCAAGGCCTCTGCTTGCAGCCCACTTTCTTCCAGCTGGCGAGGCAGGAGAAATCGCCGGGCTATTTCCAGCTTTTCTTCCTCAATATAACCGGGAAACTCAATAATTTCCATCCTGTCCTGCAGGGCATGCGGAATGGTAATGGTCGTATTTGCTGTAGTGATAAACATGACCTTGGAAAGATCATAGGCTAATTCAAGGTAATGATCCGAGAAAGCATGATTCTGCTCCGGGTCGAGCACTTCCAGCAAAGCGGAGGCGGGGTCGCCGCGGAAATCGGCGCCTAATTTATCGATTTCATCCAACATGAACAAGGGATTGATTGTACCCGCCCGGCGCATCGTTTGCAAAATACGCCCAGGCAGCGCGCCAATATATGTGCGGCGGTGCCCGCGGATTTCGGCTTCATCATGTACACCGCCCAGTGAAAGCCGCACGAATTTTCTCCCTAAGGCTTCTGCAATCGAGCGGCCTAGGGAGGTCTTTCCCGTGCCTGGCGGTCCAATAAAACACAGGATTGGGTGACGCATACGTTTCGGCTTTAGGCTGCGCACGGCAATGTACTCCAGGATGCGATCCTTTGCCCGTGGCAAGCCATAATGGTCGCGCTCCAGGATTTTGGATGCGTGGCGAACGTCCAGGTTATCCTCCGTGGCGTTTATCCACGGCAGATCCAGGATCCATTCTATATAAGTCCGGATAATGCCTACCTCCGGTGACATAGCCGGCATCTGGGTTAAACGATCTACCTCTCGCAAGGTCCGGACCAGCACTTCTTCCGGTAAACCAGCAGATTCAACTCGTATACGAATTTCGTATATCTCGCGCGCCCAAGGATCACTCTCGCCCAGCTCGGATTGGATAACCTTCATCTGCTCGCGCAGGTAAAACTCACGCTGGGTGCGGTCCACTTCGCTCTGCGCGCGGGTGTGAATCTCATCTTCCAACTCAAGTACATCCGCTTCTTTGGCCAGAAGGTGGATCACTTGCTTGAGGCGTTCCAGTGGATCTAGCACAGACAGCAATTCCTGGCGCGTCTCGATGGGTGGTGAAACTGAGGTGACGATCATATCCGAGAGCCAGCTGGGATCGTCGATGTTGAGCGCATACAGATAGGCTTCTTCCGGCAGGCTGCGATCCAGCTGGACCACTTTCTGGAACATCTCAAGCACGGTACGCATGGTGGCGTCTGTTTCCCGGTCCACTTCGCTGGTTTCATAAACCGGGCGTGCCCGTACGATCAGATAGGGTTCCACCTGAGTGAACTCCACCACCTCGACTCGGCGCCTTCCTTGCACCAGGGCGGAGCTGGACCCATCCGGCATGCTCAACAAGCGACCAACTGCCAGCTCTGCCCCAATTGGGAAGAAATCCTGTGGTTCGGGGTCATCGATTTCCGAGTCGTGCTGGGTTAGGGCAATGACTGTGGTGCCGTTCAATTGCGCTTCTTCTACCGCCAGGATCGACGCCTCTTGCGAAATAAAGATCGGCGATACCATATGTGGGAAGATCACCAGATCGCGCAGCGGCAGCACCGGACATTCAATCAAACCGTCCTCATCGGGGATGGCATCCGCCACATTGTACAGCTCCTCCGTGCGGCGATGGAGCGCCTCTCCAAAATCATTTTCCTCGTCGCGAAAATACCAATCATTGTTTTTCATCGGGAACCCCGTTTTTCTCAATTATCAGGATGGGCATATTCTCTGGCCCTTTTATACCAGGATTCACGCACTCCTGCAGCTACAAAAATGCTTCCGGTGGTCAAAACCAACGCTTCCCCATCCGCAAGGCGTATGGCTTCTTCCAACGCATCCTCCACTCGATCGACTACGACGACCGGGCAATCGCTGGCGCGTGCCATTTGAACTAATACCTGTGGGTCGGCAGCCCGGGGGTGGAACGATTTCGTCACAACTAGCTGCTGAACCCTAGGCAACAGCTCGGCAAACATTCCGGCAATGTCCTTATCTTCCGATGCGCCAAAAACCATCACCACGGGTATCCCCGGGTAATACTCATCAACTGCCTGCCGCAGTTTGAGTGCCGAGTCTCGATTATGGGCCGAGTCTACCACCACAGGTGGATCTTGTTGCAGTATTTCAAAGCGGGCCGGCCAGCTAGCCTGGGCAAACCCGGCTGAAATCTGTTCATCGGTAACTGGTAAACCCCTGTTGCGGCCAACCTGTAAAGCGGTATAAGCCGTGACAGCGTTTTCTACCTGGTGAGCCCCGTGTAACGGAATTGTTAACTGTGCTGATTGAAGACCATCTTCCGCTTCTACAGCTCTCCAGACCCGTAATGTTTGCCCAGCAGAAAGAGTGGCGGACTGCCGGGAGAATTGAAAATCCCGTCCTACCATGATTAGTGGAGCCTGCCGCTCGGTGGTTATCCGCTCGATCACTGCGCGCGCCTCCTCCTGCTGAGGTGCACAAACTACAGGCACACCTTGCTTAATGATACCGGCTTTCTCACCGGCAATCTCTGCCAGTGTCTCTCCCAAGACGTTCGTATGATCGTATGAAATGGAAGTGATCACCGTCACAACAGGATCGATCACGTTGGTAGCATCCAGGCGTCCACCCAGACCCACTTCGATAACAGCGGCATTTACCTTCTCTCTGAAAAAATAGAGGAATGCCAGGGCTGTAGTGATTTCGAAGGTGGTTAGTTTTGTTCCGGCATCCAGGTACGGGCGAATTTCATTCACCAAAGCCATCAGGGATACGTGCGAGATCGGCAGTCGATTCACCTGGATGCGTTCCGCATAGTCTTCCAGGTGAGGCGAGGTATACAACCCAACGGTATATCCTGCAGCCTGCAAAGCAGCCGCGCAGAATGCAGCAACCGATCCTTTCCCTTTCGTACCCGCTATGTGAATGATGGAGTAAGCGCGTTCCGGGTGTCCCAGGTATTGCAGAAAGAGGCGCATCCGATCCAGGTCGAAATTCTCAGGAGAGAACGCAAAACCGCGCGTCAGGCTGTAATCCACAAAACTGTACAGGTAATCCAGCGTATCCTGATAATCTTTTTCGAATTCCATAGGGAAAAAGATTGTAATCCCTGGGGCGCTTCCATGCAAGAGGCAGCCAAAGGCAGCGTAGAATCGGGCGTCAAAATGGTAAAATTTCAGGATGTTTACGAGAATTGTGAAAGCGGTTATGTCTATCATCATAACGAGTGTGCTTATTGTCATTGCGGTTTTTGCGATACCACGGTTAATCACCGCTGTCTATGCCTGGCAGCGAGTCATCAGCGTTGAAAACGCACCCAACCGGCGAATTGCCATTGTCTTCGGCGCCGGATTAATGCGCGATGGCAGCCCAACTGCCGTCCTGCGCGATCGGGTGGTCACAGCAACCCGGCTGTACTTCGATGGAAAAGTTGAAAAGCTGTTGATGAGCGGCGATAACAGTGAAATCTTCTATAATGAGCCGGGAGCAATGAAAGACTATGCCATCAGCCTGGGTGTTCCAGAAGAAGACATCGTGTTGGATTACGCCGGGAGGCGTACTTACGATACCTGTTATCGGGCGCGCGATATTTTCGGCGTCCGTGAAGCGATCCTTGTAACCCAGGGTTTCCACCTGCCGCGTGCCCTGTACACATGTAATAAATTGGGAGTATCGGCAGTGGGTGTACCTGCCGACCTGCAGCGTTATCTACGCCGGGCGCGCCTGTTCTGGGGCCTGCGCGAGCTACCGGCAACAGTACGGGCCGTTTGGGAAGTGCATGTCAGCCGTCCCCAGCCGATCCTGGGGAATCCGGAGCCAATTTTTCCCACCAAAGCACAATAAGGTCAGAAACCCGCCATGACAAATCGCTCTGAAGCACTATCCATTGTCCAGGAATATATCAAAAATATCAATTTGATTCGCCATATGCTGGCCGTTGAGGCAGCCATGCGCTTTTATGCACAGAAGCTCGGCGAAGATACCGAGCTATGGGGTGTAACCGGGCTGCTCCACGACTTTGATTGGGAAATACACCCTACACTGGAGCAGCATCCGCAGGCGGGAGCCCCGATCCTACGCCAGCGCGGCGTCCCGGAGGTCGTGGTGCGCGCCATCCTGAGCCATGCCGATCACACCGGCGTGCCGCGCCAGTCCACTATGGAAAAAGCCCTGGCAGCTTGCGATGAGATTACTGGACTGATCACAGCGGTTGCCCTGGTGCGACCATCCCGCTCGCTGAACGACCTGACCGCTGCATCGGTAAAGAAGAAATGGAAAGATCGTGCATTTGCCGCTGGGGCCAGCCGAGAAGAGATTGAAAGTACCACCGCCGAATTCGGGGTGGAGTTGTGGGAGCATGTCGACAACGTGATCCTGGCCATGCGAGGCATCGCACCTGAACTTGGCTTTCAAGAAAATCTTGCGTGAATTTGACAATTTTTAATAATTGCGGTAAACTCGGGTTGTACGTCTATACGAATAAACTATCCGCAATCCTGTCGAGGTTCGTATGTCTCCCGAGTTCACCGCAGCTGAGCGCCAGACAACAGGTGCTTCCGCCCATATTACCTCTCAAAGCCTGCTGATCCCTACCATCAAAGCCTGGCAGATATTCCTGGAAGATCAGGGCAACTCCGTTCATACGGTCAAAGCCTTCACCGCCGACCTGCGCCTGCTGGCCGACTACCTACCTCCCGATCGACCGCTTGGAAAGGTCACCACCGCCGATCTGAACAACTTCCTGGAATGGATGCAGCACGGTCGCGGGGTGCCTTGCAGCCCGAAAACCCTGGCCCGCCGCATCACCTCGATCAAGGCTTTTTTTCGCTGGCTACACCAGAACGGAGTGGTTCTGATCGACCCGGCCGAGAAGGTGTTGCAGAAATCGGTTATCAGCCCCGTCCCGACTGTGCTGACCACATTGGAAGTAACTCAGGTGTTGGAGGCAGCGCAGGCATACCGCCAGGCTAGCAAACCGGATGCCCGACCCTACGCCCTGGTGGCGCTCTTATTGTCAACCGGGATTAAAAAAGGCGAGTTGCTGGCGCTAAGCCCCAATCACATCGACTTAGAAGCTCCCAATGGACCGATCCTGTTCGTGCGCTATACCAGCCCTCAATACCGTTACAAGGAGCGCAAAATTGAGCTGCCCGGCGATTGGGTCGAGGCGTATGCCGAATATAAGAGTCAGTATATGCTCGAGGAGCGCCTGTTCCCCTGGTCGCCACGGCGCCTGGAATACCTGCTAGAGGACCTGGGTGAAGAGGCTGGCCTGGATAAGCACCTTTCATTCGACATGTGCCGCTGGACTTGTGCAGTGGAAGATTGGCGCTCCGGCATGGATCACAATAAAATTCGCCAGAAACTGGGCGTGTCCAAAATTCAGTGGCGAGAAGTCAGTATGAAGCTCGATCGCCTGGCTGGAAATTAAAAATATTGCCGCCCCAAGGCGGCAATATTTTTATGTAGAGAATAGGGATTTTACTTTTTTAACCGGAAAGCCATAAATAGGGCAGACACGCCAAAGAATAGCGCACCGAACCCGATCACATATGGCACGGTAGCGGTTGAGATAATTGGTTTTGTCAATGCCGAATTGAGAATGACCAGGCCCAGGAAGATCATCAATGCACCTAGTAAGCCGGCTCCCCAACCACCACCCTGGAAGGCCTGGATCAGCTTAGCAATACCTGAGAATAGACCCATAAAGCCAAGGATCCAAACCAAGGTAATTGCTAGAGTAAAGGCGCCGACAACCGGGGATGTAAAGAGGAACCAACCGGCAAGAATACCAATGATCCCAATGAAGAGCTTCCATCCCCAGGCAGTCCTATCAAGGAAGATCGATACGATGGCAAAAATCCCATCGAACATCCAGTACAGACCAAGCAGGGGTGCAACCACCAACGAGGTCTTGGCCGGCCAGATCAGGAACATCAGGCCTAAGATAATGGCAGCAATTCCCTCAATTAATACTAGCCACCAGGGGAAAAACTTTTCCTGGCTTTGTGTTGTTGCTACAGCTGTCATATAAATACTCCTTTTCTTAAATGGTTAGAAAATGTGTGGTTGATTAAAACCATATAAATTATAGTTAAATATTTGCCTTTGTCAAGTCTTCCTCTAATGGGATACTTACAGT
>JAGDMX010000461.1 GCA_017860725.1 Chloroflexota bacterium
TGGACTGCATATCCACCGCCAGCACAGGCTACGCGCTGACTTACCTGGTATTGCTGCACACCTGCCCCTAATGCGACGATCGTCCCAGCTGACGAATACCCCAACGGAAGAGGTAGATCGAGCCGGTTGAAAGCGGAATCTATTGTTGTTATTAGGCCTTCGCGGCGCGCTTTATCGAGCATCTGGCGGGCGAGATCTGGCCGGGATCGGGCTTTGCCGAGCAGGGATTTTTCTGCAAATTCGACCAGCATGCGCTCGGTGCCAGCCGAGACAAGGGAGGCTGCTACGCGCACCAGGGCTGTACCAGCCGGAGGAGTGGGTACAGGCACTTCAACAACAGAAGTCTCGCCAGTACGCAGGTTTTGAAAGACTTGTTTCATTTTTTATGCAAGTTAAATATAATGATCGTCAGGCGCTAACCAGTATACCGCAACTTCCTGAAAAGAATGTCGGAGAGAAACCTCACTGCCGAAAAGGGGTAAAAAGGGCACTTGTTATAATCCGGTGCGCATTTCTTGAGGTGGACTCGATGACTGATTCACGAATATATAAATCCGCTCAAATTCTGATTGATCACTCAACGAAAGTCGGTCTGGGCGACCGGGTGGCGATCACGGCAACTACCGCTACCCGGCAATTTACCAGGGACGGATTGTGGAAGGCATCGAATTGACCTTCGAAGCTGGGAAAGTGGTTAGAGCGAATGCCAAGCGCAATGAGGAGTTCCTGCTGCACATGCTGGATACTGATACCGGGGCACGCTATCTGGGTGAGTTCGCAATTGGTACGAACTTCGAGATCAACCGCTTCACGCGCAATATCCTGTTCGATGAGAAGATTGGCGGATCTTTTCACTTGGCATTGAGAGCTGGCTATCCGGAAACAGGCAGCCAAGATAAGAGCATCATCCATTGGAATTTGATCTGTGATATACGCCAAGACGCCGAGATCAAGGTGGATGGCGATGTAGTTTATCGCGATGGTCAATTTGTGATTTAAATGAATATTTTATGAAATAGTAATTCTTCCATCTTCTGTAATGGTTAAGTAATCTTCTGATTGAAACCGGCTAAAATCTTGATGGGAGATCGTGAAAATCGGAATCGGTTTTGCATACATTTCTCTGGCTACGATCGAGGCCAGGGCGAAAAAGGAATCAACCCCGGTAGTGAGGATCGCTGCCGGGGCAGTGTTTGCCCGGACTGCTTCTAGTAAGACAGCCGTGGTTGTAGAAGAGCCGCGCGTGAATGGCACTGCCAGGATACAGCCCGCGGCAATCTGACCGGACAGAGGGTGCCGACGGTCGATGATCTCACCGGTATGGAAATCATAACCACCCCAAAAAGAGATCGGTTCACCGCTGAACAGGAGTTTTCCCTGTGCTGCACCAGGGACAACCGGCTTGCCGTGAATTATCCTGCCCATAGCTTTTCATCCCTGACCACCCGACCTTCTATAGCCGATTCAACACAATCCGCCAGACTCCCATAGGTTACCCAGGTGTTCAGCAAGCCGGGAGCATAATAGGCGTATTTACCGGAGTTGGTCATCAGAGTTTTGATCTCGGCGGGCAGCATTGGCGTCGCCAGGATGCAGGAGTCGACAGTGACTCGGCCACCAAACTCGTGCAAGGCTTGCAGGTAACCAGCTCGATCAGCAAAATGGGTCATTGCCCGGCTCGAGGTGACGAGAAACTGGACGCCTGGATGGCGGTGTTTGCCGGTGATCAATTGGGTAAGCTCTTTAAATTCTGCCAGTGAAAAATGTGGGCTTCCCAGAACGACCATGTCTAGTTGATCGCCTTCGGCGGTAGTCAATTCCCGACGCGCAGCTCGCAGCATTTCCAGAGTCACTGGCACGACTCTAGATGGCTGGCATCCCTGGAAGGCGGCTTCTGGGGTGGGGGCTTCTGGGGTTACACCAACCATATGAAATAATGCAACTGTGCCGGAGGATGCCGCAGCCGCGCCTAATGCCTTGAGCTGGTCCTCGCTGGGTGTCACTCCCAACCCGGTGATTACCGGGATATGATCCTGGGCAATTTTGCCGATCAAATGACCTAAGACAGGGTAGAAAGATTCGTTCGATTGCAGAGAGAGTGGGACATCCTGGATAACGAGTAATAAATCTCCAGCCCGGTTTTCAGTTAAATGCAAGCCTACTGCTGGAACGCGCCCGGTGATTGCGCAGCAAATGTCCAGCAAGTCAGGATAGCGTTCCGTGCGGGCGCCCAGGACTGAGTTAGCGAATATAATCGCATTCGATTCGCCCCACGCAATCTGTTGTCCAAATTTCGGTTTCCAGTCTGTCTGGTATGGGGCGCAAGTCCAGGTTGGAATGCAGCCCATACTTTGATAGGCCAGCATCTGGCGATGGGCGTTGCGCGCCCACTGTGCTGGTACAGCCCACTCCTGCCAGTGACGTTCGTCCAGACCGCTGACGTTCAATGTGGTCGGGACAGCCACGCGGGCACCCAGTCTGGCTAACCGCTCCGCATACTCTAGGCCGGCTTCACCAATATAAATTGTGCTGTCGATGTGTGCCCCAGTGATATCCATCAATTCAGCCGCGTCGAATATTTCTGCCATTTGTACCAGAATTGACATCGCCATCTGCGTAGCAGGACCTTGATCACCGTGTAGCTTGTTGAGATCTGAATCGGTCAGGGAAAGCGTCATGTTGTATTGGAGAAACAACCGGATAGAAATTTACCCTATTTTACCTGGTCAAAGTCCTGGTTTATGTCCAGTGTTTCGGTAAGCAGCTGGTTTTGAGCCAGCCACAACTGGCGATAGAGGCCATCCTGCTCGACGAGGGTATTATGTTCACCGCGCTGAGTAATTTGACCATTTTCCAGGACGAGTATCTCATCCATATTTTCCAAACCAA
>JAGDMX010000091.1 GCA_017860725.1 Chloroflexota bacterium
TACTTTATCTAATGCCTGGTTCATCGCATCCTCAGTACGGAAGACGCCCACATTTTCGGACATGATACTTTTCATCTCGCGGGCGATATCGAAGACTTTTTCGCTGCCCTGCGCGTTGAAGATCGTATCGAACTGTTGTTGAGTGTAATCGGTAGGATTGGCAGGTAGATTGACCAGACCGGCACTGTTGGCATATTCTGCTGCCCGCAAGCCGGAGTACTTGCCAAAGACAATCAGATCCAGCAGCGAGTTCGTCCCCAGTCGGTTTGCGCCGTGCACCGAGACGCAGGCCACTTCGCCTGCCGCGTACAACCCGGGGTAAACCGTATTCTGTTCATCGATAACGACTTCACCGTACTTGTTGGTAGGTATGCCCCCCATGGCGTAGTGGGCGGTTGGCTGGATGGGCATCAGCTGGGTGACCGGGTCAACACCCAGATAAGTCCGGGCAAAATCAACGATGTCTGGCAGCTTGGACAATAGCTCCTCGCCGGTGACCACATAAGGCGTTCCATCCGGACGCTTGCGCCCATCTTCGGCGGCATACTTATTGACCACCTCCGGACGCATATCCAGGTATAGGTAGTTTTGCCCATTAATCCCCCGCCCTTCACGCATCTCAATGTACATCGAGCGGCTGATTACATCCCGCGAAGCCAGGTCTTTGACCTTCGGGGCATAGCGCGGCATGAAGCGCTCGCCGTTACCGTTGATCAAGACGCCACCCTCGCCGCGCACGCCCTCCGTGATCAGGATGCCTAGCTTATAGATCCCGGTTGGGTGGAATTGGAAGAACTCCATATCCTCCGCCGGAATACCCCGCCGCAAGGTAATGGCGACACCGTCACCGCTGAAGGCATAGGCATTGGAAGTGATCTCCCAGATGCGCCCGTGACCGCCAGTGGCGAAGATAACAGCCTTGGCGTGGAACACATGCAGCTCGCCGGTCAGCAATTCGACTGCGACAACCCCGGCTGTTACACCGTCGACCAGCAGCAGATCTACTACCTGAAATTCGTCATAGAAACGCACCTGGTTCTTAATGCATTGCTGGTAAAGAGTTTGCAGGATCATGTGACCGGTGCGGTCGGCTGCATAGCAGGCACGTGGCACAGGTTTGCCGGTGATATTGTTGGTATGCCCGCCAAATGGGCGTTGAGCAATTCTGCCATCGGGGGTGCGCGAGAAGGGTAGCCCATAATGCTCCAGCTCATAGACGGCGTCAATTGCCTCGAAGCACATAAACTCGATGGCATCCTGGTCGCCCAGGTAGTCGCTGCCCTTGACGCTGTCAAAAGTGTGCCACTCGGGGTGGTCCTCTTCGACATTTCCTAAGGCAGCTCCGACGCCGCCTTGGGCCGTGCCCGTATGAGAGCGCGTTGGATAGAGCTTGCTGATGACCGCCGTGCTGGCAGTCTTAGAGGCGTACAGAGCCGCCATCAAGCCGGCCCCACCCCCACCTACGACGAGAACATCAAATTGATGATAATTGCTCATAGGATCTCTCCGCAGATCACGAATACAAGATCACGTATACACATACGATCATCAGGAACAGCCAGAAGAGGAAAAGTAGGCTGCGGCTTAGAAGACGTTTGCGAGGTGATTCCAGGTAGTCCTCGATCACCATCCTGACGCCATTGATACCATGCGTAACCCCAAAGAAAATAATCATCATCTGCATGATCTGCCAGTAGGCGGTGGCCCAACCGATCGTGACGTCTGGAATATTGGTATTAACCACGTGAAATGGATTAGGGAAAAATGTCCAGCGCAAGAGCGCCCCGACATCGATTTGTGTACGTGCGCCCATCCAGAACGCCCCGACGATCCCGATCAGCGCCAGCAGAAAAAGGGCCATCCCAGAGACACGGGTAAAAAGCCACATAAAGTACTCAAAATTGAAACCACTTTGAGGGGCAGGACGAGAACTATGCATGGTTGTGTCTCCTTAGCCTATCCACTTGTCAGGGCGCTGCGGATCATCAGGAAAACAGACAGCCCGTAAATTGGAACAAAAATCGCCCATTGCAGCCAGATTGCCATGCGCTGGTGTTCGAGTAGGCGTGGCCAAAAATCCAAAATAGCGATGCGCATGCCGTTCAAGGCGTGATACAGCACGCAGAAAAATATAAAAATCTGGAAAGGAAGACTCTCATAAACCCTGTTGACAGGGTCTCCCCAGTCTGTGCCGACCACATGGGTCGAGAATCCCGCCAGCACATGGATGCTGACGAAAATAATAATCCCTAGGCCGCTGATACGATGAAGGATCCAGGCCAGCATGGGGCCACCTCCTGAATACTTCAAACCGCGTAGTCCAACATTTCTTTTTAGGGCCATGTGCGTCTCCTCTGGATATCGGGTTTGATAAGTGGTAAAAGGAATACTCTGCTGACAATAATTATGACATTGTTCCGGCTGAAAGGGATAGTGACAATACTCACAGATTATTCATTCCAGTTGTCCTTATAAAGATGTGATGTTATGTCCTATAATTTGATCTAGTGTTCATTATTGTAATCGGTTTTTTTTCTGGAAGGGCAAATGATAAATAGCCGCTTGAAAAGCCGCGCTAACGCGGTTAAAATCAACAGGAATCGTGAAAATATACGCATAGTTACAATGCGTGTCTCGGAACAATTTTTACGTATACACCGGTCAGGAGGCGTGAATGGCTGAGTCTGCGGAAGTCAGTCGCCGCGATTTTGTTACCGTGGTTGTAGGCGCTGTAGGAGCCGTAATCGGGCTGTGTGTAGGTATTCCAGCGGTTGCCTATCTGGTATCACCGGCGCTAAAAGTCCAAAAGGGTGAAGATTGGGTGTCCTGCGGTCCGCTGGAAAATTACCCGATTGGAGTGCCGACTTTGTTCACCTTTACGCGCACCCAGGTGAATGGCTGGGAAAGAACTACTATCAGCTATGGCGTATATATATTGCGTGGAGAGGGCGAACAGATTTTGGCCTTGAATAATATGTGTACACACCTCAGCTGCCGGGTTTCCTGGAAAGAAGACGCCCAAGATTATGTTTGCCCATGTCACGATGGTCATTTTAGCATCGATGGCAAGGTCGTATCCGGACCACCTCCCCGACCGCTAGATCCCTATCAAACCAAAGTCGAAAACGGCGAATTATTTATCTTCTTGCAAGAGGGTTGATTATGACTTCGAAGTTTGTCACCTGGCTAGACGAACGCCTTGGATTGCAGGGCATTTACGATACAGTATTTGATCGTAAAGTGCCCAAGGTAAATTGGTGGTTTACATTAGGCAGCGCCAGCTTGTTCCTTTTTGTCATGCAGGTGGTTACCGGGATTTTTCTCTCGGTTTATTATGTCCCATCGCCGGACCACGCCTACGACAGCATCCAGTACATCATGAACGGGGTGACTTTTGGCTGGCTGATCCGCGGCATCCACCATTGGGGTGCGACCCTGATGGTGATTTTTGTTTTCATTCACATGCTACGCACTTTTTACTATGCCGCTTATAAGTTCCCCCGCGAGCTGACATGGGTAACCGGTGTGGTCTTGCTCCTGGCAACGTTGGGGATGGGTTTTACGGGATACCTGTTACCGTGGAACCAGAAAGCATATTGGGCGACCACGGTAGGTACTGAAATCCCGGGGACGATCCCTGTTATTGGGCCATTCATTACAAGCATTCTGCGGGGTGGGTCTGAGCTCAGTGCAGTCACCCTGGCGCGGTTTTATTCGGTTCACATCTGGTTTCTGCCACTGGTGATCCTGTTGGTGATTGGGATCCACATGTATCTCATTATCCGGTTGGGTATTTCGAACATCCCAGGCAAGGATGACTAGTCCAGGAGGAACACTGCTGTGAATGAAGAGCAAAAGAAGGGCATACTAGAAAAATACAAGCAGGCCAAACAAAAAGGGGTCAAGTTTTACCCCGATATCATTTACAAAGATATATTAATCTCATTTGCTTTGTTTATCGTGCTGGTGATAATGGCGATATTTATCGGCGTAGTTAATGAGCCCAAAGCCAACCCCAGCGACACCGCTTATGTCCCTCGCCCCGAGTGGTATTTCCTGTTCCTATTTGAGATGTTGAAGTATTTCCCGGGGGAGATCGAGTGGATTGGTACGGCCATCATTCCCGGGCTGGCGGTGCTGGCGCTCTTTCTCCTGCCCTTTTTTGACCGTAATCCCAACCGTCATTGGAGTAAACGCAAGTTTGCTATTACCTTCATGACAGTGATTGTCCTAGGCATGGTTGGGCTGACAATTCTGGCAGCGGCGACTACTCCTGAGCAAGAAGAGGAAGGGGTGATTGCTAACACCATGAGCGAGCAGATCGTGGTCGGCGAAGAGCTGTACAGCATCCATTGTGTCGAATGCCATGGCCCGGAAGGAGAGGGTGGCGAAATCAAAGGTGTGGAGGGTCTGGAAGGGGTAATCCTGGATCCCATCAATACCGAGGATGTGATGTATCCGTTTACCGATGAGACCCTGTATAACATCATCGATATGGGACAGCCCAACCTGGGAATGCCTCCTTTCAGCACGCAGTTTGGCGGCGAGCTAAGCCCGGCAGAGATTGAGTATTTAGTAACCTTCATGCGCTACACCTGGGATGACCGGGCGGAACTACCGGAAGAACCTGTGGCGGCTGCCGCAATCCCTACCTTAGCACCTAACGAAGTACCTTCTTACGAAGTGCACGTCGCGCCGATAATCAAGCGCTATTGCATTTCTTGTCACCGGCCTGGCAAGAAAAATAACAACTACACAATGGGCAGCTACGAAGAAGTCATGACCAGCGGCGACAATGCGCCGAATGTAATTCCAGGTGATATGACCAGCATCTTACTGCGCACCTTACATCGCGAAGAAATGGAGAATATTGGTCCTATGCCGCCATCCAAAGCGCTGAAACCCGAGCTGATTGCAATCTTTGAGCGCTGGGTGGCAGGTGGTGCACTCAATACCGCTGCTGAGGCAGCCGCAGCTACAGCGGCTGGCGCTGGCGGAACGACCGTGCCAATTACTGCCACCTTGACGATCACGGGTACAATTGTCCCCGGAAGCACGATCACGCCTACCATTCCGTTGGCAACCTCTGAGGCGACACAGCAGCCAACACCGTAGCCACATCACTCATAAGCATTACTGCTTCATCGAGAAACTCACTGCAGCTCCATCCTGCACGGCTGTTCAATCCTCAGATTTGCAAGAAGCCCCCTTTAACGGGGGCTTCCTTTCTTAATCAAAGGGCCATTGATGCGCCAATTTCTTGCTAATCATCCATATGCTGGACCATGGCATCGCCAAACTCGGAGCATTTGAGCAGCTTTGCGCCGTCCATCAGGCGGTGGAAGTCATAGGTAACTGTCTTGGCGGCAATTGCCCCTTCCATGCCGCGGATGATCAGGTCGGCGGCTTCGTGCCAGCCTATGTAGCGGAACATCATTTCGCCAGACAGAATGACAGACCCGGGATTGACCATGTCCTTATCCGCATACTTAGGGGCGGTGCCATGCGTGGCTTCAAAGACAGCATGCCCCGTAGTGTAGTTAATGTTGCCTCCAGGAGCGATGCCAATACCACCTACCTGGGCTGCCAGGGCATCCGAGAGATAATCACCGTTCAGGTTCATGGTTGCCAGAACGTCGAAATCACGAGCCCGGGTAATAGTCTGCTGGAAAACGATATCGGCAATTACATCCTTAATAACTAGCTTGCCGGCTTTGATAGCGGCATCCTGCTCGGCGTTGGCAGCATCTTCACCTTCGGCGTAGCGGGTGCGCTCCCATTGCGACCAGGTATAGGTGTGGTCGGCAAAATCGCGTTCGGCAACCTCGTACCCCCAATTGCGGAATGCACCTTCGGTGAATTTCATGATGTTGCCTTTGTGCACCAGGGTCACACTGCGGCGTTTATTTTCCCGCGCCCAACGGATCGCGGCACTTACCAGCCGCTCAGTACCCTCTTTGGAAACCGGCTTGATGCCGATCCCGGCTGTTTCCGGAAAACGGATCTTGGCATAGTCCTTCGGGAAATGTTCTTTGAGTAGCTCCATATAACGCCGGTTATCTTCGCTGCCATACTCAAATTCGATGCCGGTGTAAATATCCTCGGTGTTTTCCCGGAACACGACCATATCCACATATTCGGGATGCTTTACCGGGGAAGGTACACCCGAGAAATAGCGGATTGGCCGCTGGCAGACATACAAATCAAGTGCTTTACGCAGGGCTACATTAAGCGAGCGGATTCCTCCACCAATTGGAGTCGTTAGTGGTCCTTTAATTCCCACTAGAAACTCTTGGAATGCCTGCACAGTCTCATCGGGCAGCCAGGATCCATACTTGTTGTATGCTTTCTCTCCAGCATACACCTCCATCCAGAATATTTTGCGCTGGCCTCGATAGGCTTTTTCAACCGCTGCATCCATCACCCGCACCGAAGCCCGCCAGATATCTCGACCGGTGCCATCACCCTCTACAAATGGGATAATTGGAGTATCGGGTACTTGGAGCACACCATCGTGAATAGATATTTTTTGCCCGTTAGTAGGAACGCTGATAATTTTGTATGTCATTTTATTCCTCTCTGTAGCAGATATTCCTAGGGAATTATAGCAAATTGCATAGCGAAGACAATAGTGACAATTGTCACTTCTCACCTGGAAAGAACGATGAAATCTATCCAACGAATTTCATGCCTTGCGGGATGTTCGGTAAAATGCTATACTAGATCGGGAGTAAAGGTTTATTCGGATTTAAAGGTTGTACAATGTTGATTTGCTTCAATCGATCGGTTAACCTAATGGATCAATCAGACCTGATCCAGCGAGTCTGTCGGCGCTCTGGCGTCCCCAGACACTCCAACGCGCCCGAACGCAGATTTACCTCGGAGGATCTGGCTTAGAGACGAGAAGCTTTCATCTCTACGCGTATTTCGAGCTTCCCTGAGGCCCAGGTCTTCCTAGATGACCAGGAGTCAATTGATAGGGAAGTTTTTGTTTTATCCGTACTCGGTTCAAGGAAGTTAAGGAATGAATGACGATCCTGCCAATCAAGATAGTGACCCGCTGAGTTCTTCGAAGAAACCACCCTGACTGATAATCATTCTGGGCAGTTGCCCACAAGAAAGGAGCAAGCCATGATCACCTACTACAAGAACACTGAGAACGGCCTGACTGTACTGACCGAGCCGATTAACAATTGTTGGATTAATGTGGTCGATCCAACCCCAGAAGAAGTAACCCGCATCCAGGGGCTAGGTGTACCGGCGGATTACATTACATTCCCTCTCGACCTGAACGAGCGCGCCCGTACCGAACGCGAAAATGGCGAGTTGTTGGTCATCCTGCGCATCCCCTTCTACCAGGGCGAAACTGCCGATATCCCCTACATCACTATTCCCTTAGGCATTATATTAACTGATAAGTATGTGATCACCGTATGTAAACGGGATAATGAAATTTTACAGGGGCTCACCTCTACCCGCATACGCAATCTGGTAACCGCCAAGCGCCTGCGTTTTGTGCTGCAGATCTTTTTCAATACCGCTAAGAAATATCTGGCTTATTTGCAGGCGATTGACAAATCGGTTGACACTCTGGAAGATGAACTCCAGCTCTCTTCGCGCAATAAAGAACTATTGGCCTTGCTGAAGTATCAAAAGAGCTTGACATTTTTCACAACCGCGCTTAAGTCGAATGAGCTGCTGATGGAACGGTTGCAGCGCAGCCAATTATTCCGCACCTACCCGGAAGACGAGGATTTGCTGGAGGATGTTTTGACGGAAAACCAGCAGGCGATTGAAATGACAAATATATCCACGAATATATTGAGCAGCATGATGGATGCCTTTGCTTCGATCATTTCAAATAACCTGAACGTGGTGATGAAACTCCTGACCTCGATCACAATCGTGATCAGCATCCCGACGATGATCACTAGCTTCTTTGGAATGAATGTTCACCTGCCTTTCGAAGCCTTACCATTCGCCTCTGGGATCATCCTGCTGATATCCCTGGGTTTCAGCACCTCGGTAGCCTATTTCTTCTGGAAACGCGACTGGTTTTAATGGTGTGAACTAAACCGGAATCAACCAGGGGAGTTTGC
>JAGDMX010000462.1 GCA_017860725.1 Chloroflexota bacterium
CACCGCTCCGACGATGGCGGGAAGACATTTGAAACGGTGAGCAACAATTTCGCATACGACGGTGATCCCGGCACCCACCAATGGTATGATGGCACCCAGCATCCGTGGGAGTTCAAGCGCGTCTGGTACTTTGAACCCTCGCCAGGCGATCCCGACACGGTCTACGCCGGGGTGGAAGACGCCGCCCTGTTCCGCTCGACAGACGGTGGGAAGACCTGGCAGGAGCTACCCGGATTGCGGAGCGTCAAGGGAAATCTATGGCAGCCAGGAGCAGGTGGGATGTGTTTGCATAAGATCATTTTGGATCCGCAGGATCCAAACCGCATCTACACCGCCATCTCGGCCGCTGGCGCCTTCCGCAGCGAGGATGGTGGCCAGACCTGGCGGGCGGCGACACGCGGGCTGCGTTCCGATTATGAGCTCCCCGATCCAGACGCCGATGTCGGCCACTGCGTGCACAGTATCGCTATGCATCCATCCCGTCCGGATGTGTTGTTCATGCAAAAGCATTGGGATGTCATGCGCAGCGACAATGCCGGCGAGATGTGGTATGAGGTCAGCGGGAATCTGCCCAGCGACTTTGGTTTTCCGATCGCCATACACGCCCATGAGCCAGACACTATCTATGTCGTGCCAATCAAGAGTGACTCCGAGCATTTTCCCCCGGATGGAAAGCTGCGCGTATATCGCAGCCGAACCGGTGGTAATGATTGGGAGGCGCTTACAAAAGGTTTACCGCAAGCCAACTGCTATGTCAATGTGCTGCGCAGCGCACTGACCGTCGACACGCTCGATCCCTGCGGTCTGTATTTCGGCACCACCGGCGGGCAGGTCTACGCTTCGGCTGATTCCGGCGATAGCTGGACGCCAATCGTGGAGGATTTTCCTGCCGTATATTCGGTCGAGGTCCAAACACTGCCATGATCCGCATTGCACTTCCCACGCACCTCCGCAGGCTGGCTAATGTCGAGCGCGAAGTTGAAATCCAGGTCGAGGATCCTGTGACGCTGCGCGCTGTGTTAGACGCGCTGGAAGACAGATACCCGATGCTGCGTGGGACGATCCGGGACCAGGTCACGAAAGAACGCAGGCCCTACATCCGCTTCTTCGCTTGTGGAGAAGATTTGTCCCTCGAATCGCCAGAGGCTCCATTGCCCGCCGAAGTAACGGCGGGCACGGAGCCTCTACGGATTGTCGGCGCTATGGCAGGTGGTTAAATCTCTCTAGTTGCCTGTGGCAGCAAACCAGGCTCCACCTGGGCTGGTCACAAAAATAATCGGCGCGATGCAGGGCTGAGGTAATATAAGGTTTGTTTCGATCTTAGCATCTCCGCCGCCGGCTAAGGCGGGTCCTGTAGTGGCCGGGAAAAGACCGGTGGAGACATTTTCTACCGTTGCATCGCTCTTCAAGCAGCTTACAATTGCCTTGAAATTAGCGATCGGGTTTGAGCCTGCGTTCGCTCCGGCAGCTAAGACCAGTCCTTGCACCTGGATTTCCAGCTTGCCGCTCGTTGAAAGCTCACCCTGAGCTGAGGCGATTGTCCAGGGTAATCCACCGCCGTTGATGCCGCGGATCGGGTTTTGGGCGCCTGTAAATGCCTGGGGGACTCCTACCATACTGCTGAATTCCATAATTTTTGTATCGCGCGCGGTTGCTTGCGAGAATTGACTACCGAATACTGCTATTCCCAATACTAGCACCAGTACTAAGGTCAACCATTTTTTACCGTTCATCACCAATCCTCCAATTATCTAGATATTGGAATCGAATTTCTATTGTATAAATGACATATCCATGTGCTCTGCCATTTGATTATGCTGTTTGCACATACAATCCGCATATAAGAATATACGGCTATTTTGGATTATTGGATTTCCCTAACACCCTGCCCATCCATTTGACGGTTGGTCTTCGCGCTGCTCAGTGTTAGCAAGCGCGTGACTGGCTTTGTGCGGGAGATGGTAAATTTTATAGGAATACAGGCTGTCTTGCTCGCTAGACTATCGTAGAATGGCTTGATGGCGCTCAGCACAGGAAGCAAGCATTCGAGGAACTTCTATCAGAGCTGTGTACTGCTAATTGGGTGATTTGTCACTCAACACTCATAGCTTGTGCAAATGCTAGCTCAATATTTTAGGTTTCACCCGTTTTCAATTCCGCCTGAAACGTGTCAGCGTCAAGTTGTTGTTGTACTCCAGGAAGAGTTTGGTCGTATAGAGCTTTCTGCAGAGAGATCTGGCTCATCCCCAATTTATTCAAGTGCATGGCGGCGGCACTTAAAAGTCGGGCTGCTCGCTTAGGATTACCCTGTTTCAATGCCAGGCGCGCCCAGCCTTCCAGATTGTGTGCCAGGCAGGGCGTCGTCAATTAACCGGTCTTCCCCGGCCTGTACAGGCCGGGGAAGATTCTTGTGTCTCTGGGGCTGGTTCCCATTGGGCTACTGCGCACAAGGCAGGTAAGTATGTGCGCTGGTATACTCTAGCGCAGGAGAACCGGCATAAAAACTTGCGGGTCAGAGTCTTGCATGTTCAGGTTTCCGGGTGAAAGGGCAAATGGCAGAATTAAAGACGGCGTCCAGGTGCTGCTATCATAAAAGTACAGATATTCTGTCTCGGTGACGCTGCCGGTAAACCCACCCGGCGGCGGAAGCAGCAAAACAGAGGATGCATTGGTGAAAGAGCCACTGTCGTTATCGATCCATAAAGCTACCGAAAAGGGAGAAGCCACATGGTTGACTATCATTCCCATTCCAGTCGCCGGATCGTGGATCGCAAACCAGGTGCCATCCCAGTCAGTCACCTTGCAACCGTATCCACAGGCGTCTGTGGACTCAGTGATCAACACCGAACCGCTTGCGTCCGGGTGGATCACCTGCGTAAAGCCATCTTTCCGTAACTCTCAAAGAGATTATAGTCAGTAGAGATCGGTATTTCGGCTGAGCCAGGACATTTGCTTGATATAGAGGCGATATCAAGCGCTTTGCCAGTATGAGACCAGGTGCCAGCCATGCTCCAGCCGACCAAAG
>JAGDMX010000463.1 GCA_017860725.1 Chloroflexota bacterium
AGCGGATGGGTACATCTGAATGACTGGGACCATCCAAGCTCATCCGCCCGACCAACGCCACAGCTTTCTCATCCTTGATGAGTGCATCCGGGCGCTGTGTCTCCATTGCTCGCAGGTACAGTGTAACCAGCAGCGTTTCAGACACGCTGCTTAGAGTTTGGGAATTTACCTCAGACATGATCAATCTCCCCTGGACCTTCGTATTTCATTTTTCGCTGGCCTGAAGATGGCCAGGTTTTAGCGCCAGTGCATGGCGATATTAGGCCTGCTTTCCCAGCCGATAGTGCAGGATGTACGTCCCGTTTGCCAGCGGTGGTATATAGCGCATCAAACTGGCCGCGCCCAGGCGCGGTTCAGGCTTGTCGAAGTAACCCCAGCGTTCGAGCAAAAGCAGCCCCCAAGCCTCGAGCACGGCGGGGTCTTTGGCGTCCCAGCGGATTTGCGTATCGGTGCGTTTCAAGACAGAGCTGCTCCACTTGTGGAGCCATCCCATAAAGGGGGTTAGAGCGTCAAAGACCAGCTCACCTCTTGGAAAGCGCTCCCTCATCGCCATCAGCATGGGTTTAACATCGCTGGCGCTGAAATAGGGAAAAACACCCTCCGCCAAAAAAATGATCGGCCGGTTGATCTGCGCTACTTCATCCAACCAGCGTAGATCGAACATGGATTGGGCGATCGTGGTCCAACGCTGGGCATCGGGCAGCAACTGCCGGCGCAAGTTAATAACTTCGGGCAAATCCAGGCCCAGCCAGCTCATTTGACCGTCATCAAGGCGGTCGAAGCGGGTGTCCAGTCCGCAGCCGATGTCTACTACCAGGCCGCCTGGGTGTCTGTCGAGAAAAGCGCGGGCGAAAGCGTCAAACTGGCGCACCCGCATGACTGTTGTAAACAGGTCATGCCCGCTCATTCCCAACAGGAAATCCCGGCTTCCGCCGAGCGCATTATATACTTCCACCGCGCGTGGATCGTGAATGATGGCATCGGGGCGGACGGATTCGATAGCCCGGCAGGCCAGTGGGACGAGCAGCGTACGGGCCACGCCTTGCAGATTGGGAACTGTCATGTTCGCCTCACATTCGATACTGTAGCTATCCTGAGCAAGCGGATTTTCAAGATTTTTCCTTCGCCTGGGCCTCCCTGGCGCGGCGGATGGCCGGTTCCAGGAACACCTTGATCACCAGCCGGTCCAGCAAGCGCGGAGCAAGCACCCTGAGCCAGGCCGCCAGCCCGCCGGGTCCCATCAGCACTTCGCGGCGGCGTTTGTACGTCGCCTGCAGCGTGATCTTGGCGCAGCGCTCGGCGGTCATCGTTTTCGCCGTGTAATAATCCTGGCCGCGCGCCGCGCCGCGTGGAACGCTGTCCTTGTTCAACTGCGCGGCGTGGAATTCGGTCGCCACCCAATAGGGATAAATCATGGTGACGCTCACGCCGCTCTGGTACAGCTCCATCCGCAGGGAGTAATAAAATCCATCCAGGGCAAATTTGCTGGCGCAGTAAGGTGAGTTGTATGGTAGGGCTACTTTACCGCCCAGGCTGGAGATCGCCACGATGCGCCCCTTATTTTGTTTAAGATAGGGCATTGCGTAATAGGTGCAAAACACCGCCCCGTAGAAATTCACATTCACTGTGTATTGGAATAACTTCAGATCGGGGAATTCATCAAACAAAGCTGTAGCAGCCAGCCCGGCGCTGTAGATCAGCAAATCCAGCCTGCCGAATGCCGCTACCGTTTTCTCCACCAGCGCTTTGCACTGAGTCTCATCAGTTACATCGGTCGGAACGACCAGCGCTTCACCTCCCAAGGCGCGGCATTCCGCTGCTACCTCTTCCAACCGTTCGAGGCGACGGGCGGCGATGGCCACCTTCGCTCCCTGGCGTGCCAGTTGTAGGGCCAGGGCTTTGCCGATCCCCGACGATGCCCCGGTAACAATCACAACCTGATCCCGAAATGCATCCGCTTTCATACGCCCACCCTTGCCTCACGGCTTTCTGAACTCGAGGCAGTACATCCAACCTTTCCATACATCGAAAATCCGCACTTCCTGCATCTCAGGCGGCACTAAATCCACGGGCGGTACGATGACCTCCCGAGACTCACCCGCCGTCCGCTTAAAACTGGGCAGGAAGCGCTCGTAGGCGCGGGCGCCTTTCTCGTTCTCGTCGCAAATCAAGATGCGCGTCCCAGACCTGGCTACGCGGATCATCTCCTCGATGGCTTTTTTCTTGTCGTTGAAGAAGTTGATCCCACCGATGTGGAAGACGCCGTCAAAGGTGTCGTCGGGATATGGGAGCCCTTCGGCATTGCCGAGGTGAAGTTGGATATCTAAATCGTGCTGGGCAGCATATTCCTGGCAGCGGTGCAGCTGCCCGAGGGAAATATCCAGCCCGAAGATCTCTCCCACGTCCTGGCGGTCGACCAGGTAGGGCAGGTTAACTCCTGGACCGATGGACACTTCCAAAACGCGCCCTCCTTTGGGGTCCAGGCGATCGGTAACCTCCCGGCGGGCCTGTTCTTCCGTCATCCCGATGTAGGCAAATGCGACCTTAGAGAAGAGGCGATATCCCCATGAGAACCAGTCATACATCCGGGAAAAGCGCTGGTTCATGCCAGTCAGCTGGACCGGTTCGATGAAATGTGGAATGCCATCCACGATGGGATAGATATTCTGGCATTGAGTACAAAATAAAGTCTCACCCACCATAGCAAGAGGAACATGGCAGGATGGGCAGACCAGCACATCCAGATTGAGGTGGTGCTTTTTCTGCCAGGTCAGCGTCTCATCGCGCACTTTGCGATAATGCCTTATCAGGGCAAGACCGAGTGCACCAACAGCCAGGCCGGCTACGAACCAACGATTTCTGCTTTTCATAATTC
>JAGDMX010000464.1 GCA_017860725.1 Chloroflexota bacterium
TCACCCTTGAAAGAATCCGTCATCACCCACACGATCACAATCATGGCGACGCCGATCATCAAAGCAGCCACAGTCAGGGTAGTTCTCAAGCGTGAGCGCTGAATATTACGACTACCTAGCTGGCCAATCCGCCCGAACAATGCACCCATCAATGGGCGAGCCAGTCGTTCCCAGGTCGAGACGGTGACTGGAATGACCAACGCCCCACCCAGAAACAGCGCAAATACCATCATGCTGCCAAACCGAAATTGGGGGTCGTCTGGGAAGGGATTAAACACCAAACCGACCCCTGCCATAACCAACACAGCAAGGCCAACGATCCACCCAAAGCGAACCAGCCAGCCTTCATGCGCCAAGGCGCGCACCCGCAGCGCCTCAAGTGGAGAAACTCGCCCTGCCCGCAAGGCCGGCAACACCGCCGCAAGTACCGCCACCAGCACCCCAACAGATAAAGCAATCACAATCAGATCCTGCGGCGCCTGAGCCTGGGTGATTTCTTGCGCCAGCATGATCGCCATCAGCTGTGACAGTCCGCGCGCCATTAATAAGCCCAGGCCAAGCCCCAACAAAGAGCCAATCATTCCCATCGTGACTGCTTCTACCAACACCTGGGTTGTCACCTGGCTCCTGGTCATGCCCAGGGTGCGCAACATGCCAAATTCGCGCGTGCGTTCGATCACAGTCATGGAGAAAGCATTGTAGATCAGGAAAGCTCCAACAAAGAGCGCCATAGCTGAGAGGAAATTCAGTCCGATCTGGTAATTGCTGAGCATCTGAACCATCCGCCGGCCCTGGGAAGCCGGGTAAACCACCGAATACTCCTCACCCAGGTACGAGGCCAGGCTCAAGCGTTGTTTCTCCAGATCGTCGCTGGATAGATCTGGAGACATGACCAGGTCAACTTGATCCACCTCGGCAGCCCGATCAAACAACCTTTGCGCGGTATCGAGCGGCAACACGCCAAAAGCGCCGTTGTTCAATTGTCCCGGGCCTTCTTTCTCCATCAACCCCACAATGCGCAGTTTTTCAACCTGCCCATCGGCTAAAAACTCCACAAAACTGCCGATCGCCAGCTCGTTTTGATCGGCATAGGTCTTTACTAACACCACCTCGTCTGCCAGCGGATCAGGGGATAGAAATCGCCCTTCGACAAGGCTGTAGTCGCGTACCTGGTTATCGTGAACCGGATCAATGCCATACAGCAACAGCCCGCCCAGGTTGGTCCCAAAAAAACTCAGACCAATATCATCTCCCTGGGATTCATCGGCCAGCACGGTTTGGACATGCAGGGACGGCAGAGCTGCCACCACGCCAGGCGCCTTTTCCAGGCGCTGCGCCGTGGTTTCAGGGATGCCGCCTCCGTCTGCCTCCCGGCTGGTGACGATAAGGTCAGCCTTTCCAGAGGTATTTTCAAACAACTGCGTGACGGAGTACAGGGCAGTCTGATTGGTTACGCCGATGGCAATGATTGCAGCCACACCCAGGACAATCCCGAACGTGCTCAACAAGACCCGCATCGGGCGGGCGGTCAGGGAGCGTAATGAGAGTAAACGGAAAAGCTTCATTGCCGGTGACAGTGAGTCAGTCGCCTAGCGCGCTCATGCGCTCAATAATCTGGCGCAGCTTCTCGGCCAGCTGGACGTCGGGTGAATAGGCCAGCTCGCCATCCAGTCGACCATCGCGCAGAAACACAACCCGATCTGCATATGCAGCCGCACGCGGATCATGGGTCACCACCACAATCGACTGGTTTAACTGGTCGCAGGATTGGCGCAACAGCTCCATAATTGCAGTGCCGGTCTTCGAATCCAGGTTGCCGGTCGGCTCGTCGGCTAGCAGGATGGCGGGCTCAGTGATCAAGGCCCGCGCCAGCGCCACCCGCTGCTGCTCGCCGCCAGAGAGCTGCTCCGGCTTGTGCCTACGGCGGTCGCTTAGTCCGGTCAATTGTAGCAGCGACTCCAGCCGTCCCTGGTAGTCCTTCGGGTTCTGGCCATCGATCAGCAACGGCAGGGTGATGTTTTCCTCGGCGGAAAGCGTGGGCAGCAAGTTGAAGAACTGGAAGACAAAACCAATGTTGCGCCTGCGCAACAAGGTCACTTTCTTGTCCTTGAGTTGCGAAAGCCGGGAGCCTGCCAGCAAGATCTCTCCACCAGATGGCTGGTCAAGCCCGCCGATCATGTGCAACAGGGTCGACTTACCGCTCCCCGATGGACCCATAATGGCGACAAACTCGCCTTTTTCTACCAAAAAATCTACACCCGCCAGGGCATCTACCTTGTTGCTGCCCAGTTGATACTGTTTCCTTAATTCGTTGGCTTGCACAACCGGCATCGACTACTCCTTTATAGCCTGCTCTAGCTCGCGGCCATCTCTCAAATAGATGAGCCCTTTGTACCCATCGACTTCGACCAGCGCGCCATCCGGCAAATCCATTGCAGCCTTAACCGAGACCACTGCAGGGATATTGTACTCGCGAGCGATGATCGAGCTGTGAGACAGGATTCCACCCGACTCGGCGATAACTGCCCCGGCCTTGGCAAATAGCGGCGTCCAGCCCACATCGGAATAAGGGATCACCAGGACATCGCCCTGGGCGAGCTTGGGAAAATCGCTCACACCCCGCACAACCTTAACCTTGCCGGTGTAATATCCGCGCGAGGTGGGGGTGCCAGACAGCTTCTCTATCGCAGTGCTGATAATTGGTGGCGGAACGTCGCCATAAATCACCTCCGGCAAAACGATCTCCCGATAGTGCTCCATCTCAGCTTTGCGCTGGGCAGCTACCTCCCGGAACGCTTCACCGCGTGTCTGCCCGGCCACAAAGGAGCGAACCTCATGATCGTAGAGATAATAGATATCTTCCCGATCATCCA
>JAGDMX010000092.1 GCA_017860725.1 Chloroflexota bacterium
GCCGGTCCGTGCTCGGTGGAAAGCCGCAACCAAATCTTGGAAGTGGCACAGGCGGTACGAGAATCCGGGGCACATGCCTTGCGCGGCGGAGCTTTCAAGCCACGCACCTCGCCTTACTCCTTTCAGGGATTAGGGCAGGAGGGTCTGGAATTGCTGGCGGAAGCGCGGGCGCTGTTCGGTTTGCCCATCGTGACAGAGGTCATGGCCCCCGAGCAGGTGCCGCTGGTTGCTCAGTTCGCCGACGTGCTGCAGATCGGGGCTCGCAACATGCAGAATTTCAACCTGCTGAATGCCGCCGGAGCCAGCCAGCAGCCGGTGCTGCTCAAACGTGGCCCATCGGCGACGATCGAAGACCTGCTGATGTCGGCCGAGTATATCCTGGCACAAGGCAACCGGCGGATCATGCTGTGTGAGCGCGGCATCCGCACCTTTGAGAACGCTACCCGCAACACCACCGATATCAACGCCATCCCCGCCCTGGGTTCCCTGACCCACTTGCCGGTGATCCTCGACCCCAGTCACAGCACCGGTGAGGCCGGATTCGTGGAAGCCATCTCCCGGGCGGGAGTTGCTGCCGGGGCGGATGGGCTGATCATCGAAGTGCACCCAAAACCAAAAGAAGCCTTATCGGATGGACAACAAAGCCTGACACCCGATCAATTTGCCCGCCTGGTACGCTCGGTGCAGGCTATTGCGGAAGCCCTGGGTAGGGCTAGCCAAGTATCCTTATAGATCCCACACCGGGAAAAACATCAGCCATTCATCCGCATGTTGAGAGAGAAAGACCTCAAAGGCTGAGATAATCCGCTGTGCCAGGTCGATAACGAAATGATCGTTCCCGCCAGGTTTTTCAGGCTCGAATACCCCCACCAGAGACGCCCGGTAGGTGCCTTCGCCGGTGCGGCAGGTAGCCCCTGCTATGATGGGGGCATTGGCATGTAACGCCAGGCGAGCATGTCCAACCGGCAAACGCGCTTTACGTCCAAAGAATATCAGATTTTCTCCTTTTGGATCGGGTCGGTCGCAGCCGGTAAAAACTACATTGCCCTGGCGCAGGAATCGCAGCGCCTGCCGCAGGGATTGTGACGAAATTTCCAGCAGGGTCACACCGCTGTTGATGCGCACCTGATTCTGAAAGCGATAAATTGCGGTCGGGTCGGCATAGGACAGACCCATCACCGGGTAACCGTAGGTACCCAGGGTGATCAATACCTGATCAAAACCCGCTGTGTGAATACCGGTGTAGAAAACTCCCTGCCCACGCTCACGGTATGAGTTAATCGTCTCGACCAGATCGTCGTCAATCTTCCAGCAAGAGCGCAATGTCTCTGTCGGCTTGCCGAGATTCTTGAACAGGTGCACATAGCCGCGAGCTGTGATCTGCAGGGCAGTTAAGGCAGCCTGATCAAGCCTGGGATCATCGATCGGCAGGCCGCGCACCACAGCCTGATTGTGGCGCAACGCCCGGACGACCGGAGAATCTACCTGGGAGGCAGCACGCCGGGCTAATATATCGGCAGCCCGCAGTGCCATTCCTGTTGGGAGTGCTTTAACCAGGCGCGCCGCCATAACTGCTGCGCGCGGGCTGGCTGCCAGCTCAATCACACCCATGCAGCTATTCCCCCACCGTGAATACCACACCAACCAGGCCGGCGCCGGGGTGCACAGATAATCCTGAGGTTAGCTCGGTGGGAAGGCTGCAGTCGGTATCGGAAACAACGGCGATGGATGGCATGAGCTCCTTCGGATCGATGACGTTGATTGGATTAACACCGCAGGCGGCAAACCAGTGCGGGCGGAAATTGGCTGAAAGCGCCGCTCCAACCCAGGGGATTGCTCCCTGGCAGGTGTCCCGGCAGAAAAGCCGGCTCCAGCAAGCCATCCAGCACAAACCCGTGCCGGAAGCAGACGCCGAGCAGCTCCTGAAGAGAGCGGTGGAAGTAGAGCTGATCGGCAGGCTGCCCGGTAAGCGCCTGTCCATGGCGGATGGTGGGCGTCAGATAGCCGGAGACCTTGACTGAATAGATAACCTGTCCCCGGTCACCCAGCTCGGACATCATGATTGCCTCCTCCTGGTTAAAACAGGGATGCATTACCGAGAAGACAAAGCGCCCACCGGGGATGAGCAGCCGTGGCAAGACGCACAGCAGCGGGTCGATATCGGCAATGTCCATCAGCGCCATGCTGCTCATGGCGGCGTCGTAGCGTCCCTGGCCTAGCCCGAGCAGGGCTTGCTCATCGGTAGCATCCAGGACGCGGTAATCGATCCAGGGATCCCGGCTCCTGTGGCGGGCGTGAGCGATCATTTCAGATGAGAAGTCGAAGGCGGTAACATCTGCCCCCAATGCCGCCAATCGCCTCGAGAAAAGTCCATTGCCGCAGGCCACATCCAATACACGCCAGTCCGGCCGGACCTGTAGCAGGCGGCTGAGCGCCGGCCACAGCAGCAGCTTAACAAAATCGTTGCCCTCCCCCATACGGGCATCCCAGTAAGCGGCATTTTGCTCCCAGGCCTGGTGGGTTTCTTGATTCAACTGAGCGAGGTTGGGTGATCCAGTAGTTTGGGCCATCAGCCATCATCATTTCACGAGAAATAATTATGTCCCCTTTATACCACAGAGCGACTCAACCAATAAAATTTGACGCAATCCCCCTTCCGTGGTAAAATGCTTTTCGCTCTGGGGGTTCGTCTAGCGGTAGGACAGCAGACTCTGGATCTGCTTGCGGAGGTTCGAATCCTTCACCCCCAGCCTACCCTGTGATGATTGCCATCTTCTTTAAGACAACAGCCGGAACTCCCCACCGGCTGTTGTGCTTTAACCCCGGTGGTATAATCTTAAAAAGTAAAAAAATAAGGTTGAGTTGGGCGGTTTTCAGTCAGCTCAATCGGGTTACGCAAATAAGCTAATATAGGAGCACACGAATCCGGAGAATAAATCTGAATGAAGCTACACGAATATCAATCCAAACAAATTTTTGCCAAGTACGGCATCCCGATCCCCAGGGGACGGGTGGCGGCCACTCCAGAAGAAGCAAAACACATCGCTGAAGAATTGGGTGGCCGCGTTGTTGTTAAATCCCAGGTGCTGGTCGGCGGGCGCGGCAAAGCCGGCGGCATCCGCCTTGCCAAGACCTCCAAGGAAGCGGAAGAAGTCGCCGGGCAAATTCTGGCGATGGAGATCAAGGGCCTGCCGGTGCGCAAGGTGCTGGTCGATGAAGCCGCGGCGATCGATAAAGAGATCTACCTGGGTATCACCAATGACCGGGCAGCTCACAAACCGGTGATGATGGCCTCTATGGCTGGCGGTGTGGAGATCGAGGAAGTCGCCCGCCAGACCCCTGAGCTGATCATTAAGGCACATATCGATCCACTGTTGGGCCTACGCGATTACCAATCGCGTGACATCGCCTACAAGATCGATCTGCCGCGCGATCACTGGCGGGTCTTCGGGCAGATCGCCCGCGGCCTGTGGCAGGCTTATCTAGACTGCGACGCCTCCCTGGCGGAGATCAACCCTCTGGTAATCACCGGAGAGAACAAGCTGGTCGCTTTAGATGGCAAGATGGTACTGGACGACAATGCTTTGTTCCGCCACACCGATCTGGCGGAAATGCGTGACCTGGATATTGAAGCACCTTCCGAAATCGAAGCCCGTCGCTATGGGTTGTCGTTCATCAAGCTGGACGGCAGCATCGGCTGTATGGTGAACGGTGCCGGACTGGCAATGACCACCATGGATATCATCAAGCTGTTTGGCGGCGAGCCGGCCAACTTCCTGGATATCGGTGGGGGTGCCAGCTCTGAGAAGGTCGCCGCTGCCCTGCGCATTATCCTCAGCGATCAGAATGTCAAGGCGGTGCTGTTCAATGTCTTTGGCGGCATCACACGTGGTGATGAAGTGGCGCGCGGCATACTGGCAGCCCTCGATGAGGTCAAGCCTCAGGTACCCATGGTCATCCGTCTGGTAGGCACCAACGCTGAAGAAGGCCTGCGCATGCTGGCCAACGCTAAAATGATCACCGCCGAGACCCTGGCGGACGCCGCCAAAAAGTCGGTGGCTATCGTGAAGGGAGGGGCTGCCCAATGAGCATCCTGGTTGATAAAAACACCCGCCTGGTAGTGCAGGGCGTTACCGGCAACGAAGGTTTATTCCATACCAGCCAGATGGTGGCTTACGGCACCAATGTCGTAGCCGGCATGACCCCCGGCAAAGGCGGCGAATGGGTGCTGGATGGCAAAGTGCCGGTGTTCGACTCGGTCAAGGTCGCCGTGGAAGCAACCGGCGCCAACACCAGCATCATCTTCGTCCCGGCTCGCTTTGCCGCCGATGCCATCTTCGAGGCGGCCGACGCCGGTATCGGCTTGATCGTTTGCATTACGGAAGGCATCCCGGTGCTGGATATGATGCGCGCCCGCGACTATCTGGATCAAAAGGGCTGCCGCCTGGTGGGACCCAACTGCCCGGGCCTGCTGACCCCGGGCGAAGCGAAGGTAGGGATCATCCCAGGCAATATTTCAATCCCGGGTAATATCGGTGTTGTTTCTCGCTCCGGCACACTGACCTACGAAGTATTGTACGCTCTGAAGCTGGTGGGCATGGGTGTCAGCACCTGCGTGGGCATCGGCGGTGACCCAGTGAACGGCACGAACTTCATCGACTGCCTGGAGCTGTTCGAGGCTGATCCACAAACCGAGAAGGTCGTGCTGATCGGCGAGATCGGCGGCACAGATGAAGAACGGGCGGCCGAGTACATCGCTGACCATATGACCAAGCCGGTTGTCAGCTTCATCGCTGGACAGACTGCACCGCCCGGTAAGCGCATGGGTCACGCCGGTGCCATCATCGAGGGTGGCGCGGGGACCGCCGCCGACAAGGTCAAAGCGCTGGAGGCGGCCGGCGTGCGCGTTGCCAGCCACCCGGAAGAAATTCCTGGAATGCTGTAAGAGATAGGCCAAAAGAATCAAATTAGCCCATATTGAGCCGGATGTCAATCCGGCTCAATATGGGCAATTTTTTGGTTGCTGCTACGTACAGCGTCGGTAAACTACATGTGGGAGTCGAGATATGAGACGGCTTCGCCGACCGTTGTGATCTTCTGGGCATCCTCGTCAGAAATTTCGCCGCCAAACTTATCTTCAAAAGCCATGATCAGCTCAACCAGATCGAGTGAGTCGGCTTCCAGATCCTCCCGGAAGCGCGCATCCATGGTGACTTTGACCTCATCCACTCCCAGTAAATCCACAATAATAGCCTTAACCTGCTCAAATGTGTTTTCTGCCATTGGAACGCTCCTTTTTCTCTTCTAACAAATTTTACAAAACTGAAATCTCGAGTAATCGAGGGCAAACCCCGGATGTATGCCCAGGGCAGCATCTCAGGAATTGAGTTTGTATCGCTGTCGTGCCAATTGTAATCATGAAGTCCAATCTGTCAAGGACAGGCAGCAATACCAGCAAAAGCGGCAGGCGAGTTGACAGGCTGGATTCAGACTGGTAAGATAGCTTCATCCAAATGGAACACCACGCTTTGATATTAGTTACGGGAGAACCCAAACCCGGATGAAACCGACTACCTCGATCAGCGCTCGCAAATCCGACCATATCCGCATTAACCTGGAAGAGGATGTGCTCTCGGGTTTGACCACCGGTCTTGAGCACTATCGCTTCATTCATCGGGCGCTCCCCGAGCTGGACCTGAATCAGGTCGACCTGAGCCAGGAGCTGTTCGGTAAGCGCCTGCGGATACCATTGTTGATCTCCTCCATGACCGGAGGCACCTCTCAGGCAAGCGAGATCAACCGCACCCTGGCGGCTGCCGCCCAGCAGGCAGGGATTGCCATGGGACTTGGCTCACAGCGTGCTGCCATCGAACATCCTGAACTAGCAGACACATTCCAGGTGCGCCGGTTCGCTCCGGATGCCTTGCTGTTTGCCAACCTGGGCGCTGTGCAGCTAAACTACCGTTATGGTGTCGACGAAAGCCGGCGAGCGGTCGAGATGATCGAAGCCGACGCCCTGATCCTGCACTTAAACGCTTTGCAGGAAGCCGTCCAGCCGGAGGGGGATACCCACTTCGCCGGATTGGTGGATAAGATTGAATCCGTTTGCAAAGCATTATCGGTGCCGGTGATTGTCAAAGAGGTGGGGTGGGGCTTTTCCCGGCAGGATGCAGCACTCCTGGCTAACGCTGGCGTCGCTGCTATAGACGTAGCCGGGGCGGGGGGAACTTCCTGGTCGCAGGTAGAAATGCACCGGGCTGCCGATCCAGCCCAGAGGCGCCTGGCCGCGGCTTTCATCGACTGGGGCATCCCGACGGCAGAATCCATTTTAAATGTTAAAGACACGACGCCACACCTGAAAATCTTTGCCTCCGGTGGTTTGCGTACTGGCCTGGATATAGCCAAGTGTATCGCTTTAGGAGCTACGCTCGGTGGGATGGCAGGTCCGTTCTTGAAAGCGGCGGTGGAATCGCTGGACGCTACACTCCAGGTCATCGCCGAGGTCCAGCGAGAAATTCAGGTCTGCATGTTCGCGGCAGGCGCTGGCAACCTGCACGCTTTAAGCACAACACCTCTCATCTACACTGCATGATCACACCTCTGGACCAATTTTCTCAAGCCTGCCTGCCAGCCATTGAAGCCGAGCTCCGGCGGGCGGTTGCGCCCGCTGGCGGCCCTGATCTGGAAGAGTTACATGGCATGCTGGCTTACCATCTGGGCTGGGAAGGCCCGGGAGCTGGAGCAAATGCCAGCGGGAAGCGCATTCGTCCGCTGCTTGTGCTACTGTCCTGTGCAGCCGCGGGAGGCGACTGGCAAGCCGCCCTGCCTGCCGCCGCCGCCATCGAGCTGATACACAACTTCTCCTTGATCCACGATGACATCCAGGATAACAGCGAGCTGCGCCGCGGCCGGCCAACAGTGTGGGTGAAGTGGGGAATACCTCAGGCGATCAACGCAGGCGACGCTATGTTCACTTTGGCGCACCTCTCCATTCTGCGCCTCCAAGACACCGTTTCGGCGGGGATTGCCCTGCAGGCAGCCGGCATCCTGCAGCAAACCTGCCTGGAGCTGACCCAAGGGCAATATCGAGATATCTCCTACGAAAACCGGTATGACCTGACAATCGACGATTATTGGCCGATGATCTGTGGAAAAACCGCGGCTCTGATCGCCGCTAGCGCCGAGATCGGTGCACTTGCGGCTCAAGCCGGCCAAGAGGTTTGCAGTGCTTATCAAACCTTTGGCAATGCCCTGGGATTGGCCTTCCAGGCACAAGACGATCTGTTAGGCATTTGGGGCGATTCAGCCCTGACCGGAAAATCCGCTGAGAGTGATCTGGTAACCGGCAAGAAGTCATTGCCGGTGCTGTATGGATTAAGCCAAAAGGGCTGGTTCGCCACCCGCTGGCATATGGCCCCGATTACACCACAGGATGTGACTCTGCTTGCTCGTCAATTAGAAATCGAGGGAGCGCGCCAGTACACCCAGGCAAAAGCCGACGAGCTTACCGAGCAAGCGCTAAAAGCCTTGCAGTCGGCCAATCCGCAAGGCGAGGCCGGGCAAGCGTTGGTTGAGCTGGCAAACTGGCTGCTGGGAAGAAATTCATAATCGACCGGTCAGATAAATTCGACAAAGACCTGGTTTCCCAGCAGGCGGCCGCGGCGGGTTAGCCGCAGTCGCTCTTGACCTTCCCCGCTCCATTCTATCAGCCCGATTTGAATCAAGCGATCAATTTGCACCGGGAATACGTCCTGCAAAGTTAGTCCGAAGCGCTCCCGGAAGTCCTGGCTCGATACCCCTTCCTCTACCAGGCGTAAACCGGTCATCATCGTCTCAGCAATTTCAGCCTGTTGGTCGATGAGCTGGGTCGATTGAGTTGCTGGAGTTACTGGAAAGGAATGGTCCTGGGTGCCAGAGCTTAGCAGGCGCTGGATATAAGCAGCGGGTGCCAGCACATTCGCTGTGCGTATCCCGCCTGCGTAACCATGCGCCCCGGCTCCCAATCCCAGGTAGGGCTGGTTGCGCCAATAGCCCATCGCGGCGCACCGCCCAATTGGAGATTTCATACTGCTTAAACCCGGAATGCTCCAACCTTTCCATCGACCATTCATACATCTCGGCAGCATTATCCGAGTCCGGCTCGCAGATCAAGCCGCGCTCTGCCCAGCGCCCCAAAGGCGTGCCATGCTCCAGGGTTAAGGAATACAGTGATAGATGCTCGGGACACAGCCCGATGGCTAGCTCCAGGCTGCGCTGCCAGCTTGACAGCGCCTGGTACGGCAGACCAAAGATCAGGTCCAGGTTCAAATTGTCGAATCCCGCCCGCCGCGACCAACTGACCGCCTCGATTACCGCCTGAAAATCGTGCTCCCGCTCCAGCAGGCGCAGCTCTTCCGGGCTGGCGGTCTGCATTCCAAGACTCAGGCGGTTAATTCCTAAAGCGTGCAGCGACCGTAGGTATTCCAATGACACCGTACCGGGATTGGCTTCCAAGGACACTTCAGCCTGGGGATGCAGGTTAAAGCAGACCATCAATGTGCCCAGGATATTTTCCAGCTCAGCAATCGGAAGCAGCGAGGGTGTCCCTCCCCCGAGGAAAACTGTATGCACGGGCAGTGCATGTTCCAGCCGGTTTCGCAGGTAGACCATCTCGGCACACAGAGCGCGCACATACTGCGGTACCAGTGAATCCAACCCGGCATAGGTATTAAAATCGCAGTATCCGCAGCGGTGTCGGCAGAAGGGGATATGCAAATAGAGACTGTGCGAAATCATTGGGAGAAGTATAACATTGACCGGCCTGGTAGATTATTTGCGACATTTTACCTACTAATAACCGAATATTTCTGGTGGTATAATCGGCAAGTCTCTGCCGGAGAACCTCGGTGGACACGGATAAACAAAATTATGAGTCCAGAAATAACCTCGAAGTCAACCAAAATCTGTCCAACCTGTGGAACGCGGGTGAGCGAGGACGCTGCGCGCTGCCTGGTGTGCGGCACAGATTTATCTGCCGGAGAGAAAAGCACCAAGAAAGGCAAGGCTCCGGTTCAGGGCAGTCGTATGCCGGAGGTCACCTTGAGCCTGCCGGCTGCGCTGGGCCTGCTGATCCTCATCCTGGGTGTGGGCGCCCTGGTCGTTTATTTTGCCATCGGGCGCACCAGCGCGGCTGTTGCCCAGCCGACAGTTACGCCAACCATCACCGAGACACCTACCCTGACACCCACGACCACTCCTCCGCCGCCAACCATTACCTTTACTCCCGAGCCGACCCCTACACCGATCAGCTATCAGGTTAAACTCGGCGACAATTGTGGAGCGATTGCCTTCACTTTCGGCGTCTCGATCCAGAGCATCGTACTATTGAATAACCTGCCAGCCGACTGCAGCACGCTCTTCGAAGGTCAGACCCTGTTAATTCCTCAGCCGACGCCTACACCCACACCCTTGCCAACTGCCACCCTCAATCCAGCAGAAGCGACCGAAGCTGCCTGCCAAAAAGTTGAGTACACCGTGCAGGAAAACGACACCCTGGGCAGCATCTCGATCAATTACCAGGTACCGGCTGCCGCCATTCGCGAATACAATGGGCTGGTCAATGATATCGTGATTTTCGGACAACAACTGGTCATCCCGCTCTGTCGGCGAGAACTGATTGGCGGTCCTACTCCTACCCCCACCACCCCACCGCCCTACCCGTCTCCCGGCTTACTACTACCGGCGGATGGTGCACCCTTCACAGCAAATGACGAAACCGTATCGCTGCAGTGGGCTTCTGTCGGCACCCTGCGCTCGAATGAGGCGTACGCTGTCACCGTGGAAGACGTGACCGAGGGCCAGGGGCGCAAGCTGGTGGAATATGTCCCCGACACGAAATTCATCGTGCCGTTAAACTTCCGCCCAACCGATGGCCTCCCGCACGTTATGCGCTGGATGGTAGTCACTGTGCGCCAAACCGGTACTGATGAGGATGGTAACCCAATTTGGACTCCGGCGGGTGCCACCAGCGCTCCTCGTGATTTCACGTGGACAGGATTGGCCCTGCAAATCACACCAACTCCATAATTCTTTGAGAAACAAAAAATCGGGTGGAATACACAACCACCCGATTTTTTTTGAGATTAATGGCCTACGCGGGTACTTTTGCCTTTTGCGCCGCGTTTTCCAGCATGGCAGTGGTCAGTGACTTTGGCCGTTCAATCGGCTGGCCTAGGGCTCGCGCCCACACAGCGTTGGCGGTGACGCCCAGCAACCGGCTGACGCCAAACATAACGGTATAGAAGTCAAATTCACGCACACCGTAGTGATATTGTAAGGCACCACTGATCGCATCTACATTCGGCCAGGGGTCCTTGGCCTTGCCTTGCTCCTTCAACACGTCCGGCACCACATCATAGACCAGGCTGGCAAGCTTGAAAACGTCGTCATTGGGGAAATGCTGGGTGCCGAACTCCAGCTGGGCAGTAAAGCGCGGGTCGGTTTTGCGCAGCACGGCATGTCCATAACCAGGAATGACGTGCCCGGAGTTGAGTGTGTCCCAGGCAAATTGGCGAAGCTGTTCTTTCGAAGGTACGCCTCCAAACTTTTCGTAGACGCTTAGCAGCCAGCCCAGGCATTCCTGGTTGGCTAATCCATGCAAGGGGCCAGCCAGGCCATTCAGTCCGGCAGAGGTGGCGTAATATACATCCGATAGCGATGATCCTACCAGATGAGTGGCATGGGCACTGACGTTACCGCTCTCATGATCGGAATGCAGTAAGAAGTACAGGCGCGAGAGATCATCATAGCCCTTGGCGGGGACGCCCATCATGTGAGCAAAATCAGCACCCCAATCCAGGTTCGGATCTGAAGCAATACGCTGGCCGTCTTTGTATTTCAAGCGGTAGACATATGCCGCAATGGCGGGCAGCTTGGCGGTCAGATTCAAGCTGTCTTCCAGGGTTGGAATCCAATAATCTTCTTTTTTCAAATCGCCGTGATACTGGCGAGCAAAGAGCGATTCGCGCTGCATGGCAAGCACAGCTACCGAGAACATGGTCAATGGATGGATATCGCTCGGCAGGGCTAACAAGATATCAAAGATATACTGGGGCACTTCACCGCGATCTTTCCATTCCTTCTCGACCTCCAGTGCTTCAGCTTCGGAAGGGATTTCTCCCACCAATAGCAGGTAATACAACCCGCCTACGTAAGGCATCTCGGCACCAGCCGGCTTGGGTAGTTGGGCGATTAGCTCTGGGATGGTAAAACCACGAAAGCGAATTCCTTCGTTGGGATCCACGTAAGAAATATCTGTCACCAGACACTTGATATTACGTGCCCCACCGTAGATCTGAGAGATCGTCACCTGGTCAACTACTACTTCGCCGCTCTCTTTGACCAGTTTGCGAACTCGGTTACGCCAGTCGGGTAGTTGTGCTGCAATTTTTTCGTTGAGAATCATATGTGACTCCTGGAAATGTTTAATGTTTTTTGACAATGATCACATTTATTTTACGCCAAAGACTAGTTGTCTGGCAATACAGGCTGTTATTTTAATTTTGCAATATTCTCAGCTACGCCCTGAGCGGATTTCTGCAAAGCTGCCATTTCAGCTTCGCTCAGCTTATACTCGATGACCTTTTCAACGCCTTTGCGTCCGAGCTGGACCGGCACACCGAAGAACAGACCAGTTAAGCCATATTCACCTTGCAGGTAAGCAGAAGCAGGTACGATCAGGTGCTTATCTTTCAGGATCGCCTCCACCATTTGAGCGATCGCCACGGCAGGAGCATAATAGGCGCTGCCCGTCTTCAGCAGGCTGACGATCTCGCCACCACCCTTACGAGTGCGGTCAACGATGGCTTCCAACCGGTCAGCGGTCAAGATGTCTTCCAAAGGCACACCTGCTACATTGGAGGCGCGTGTTAAGGGCACCATTTCATCGCCATGCCCGCCGAGCACATAGCAGTGTATGTTTTCCACACTCACACCCAGCTCCATAGCAACAAAGGCGCGCATGCGCGCCGAATCCAGGATGCCCGCCTGCCCGATTACACGGTGCGCAGCTATCCCGGTAGCCTTCATCGCCAGGTAGGACATCGCATCCAACGGGTTAGTCAGGATGATGAAAATGGCATCCGGTGAATAGCGGATCGTCTCCTCGGCAGCTTTACGCACAATCTCCGCGTTGGCATACAGCAAGTCATCGCGGCTCATCCCCGGCTTACGCGGCAGTCCGGCGGTAATAATCACAATGTCGGAGCCAGCAGTCGAGGCATAATCATTGCTACCGATGATTTTGACATCCTTGCCAATAACCGGTAGGGCTTGCTGCAAGTCGAGTGCTTTCCCCTGCGGCATCCCCTCTACGACATCCACCAGAACGAGATCAGACACCTCGCGTTCTGCCAGCCAGTGGGCGGTTGTTGCGCCGGTCATACCGGCACC
>JAGDMX010000465.1 GCA_017860725.1 Chloroflexota bacterium
GAGCTGATCAAATTTCGTACCATGACTGACCAGCGTGACACAAAAGGAAGATTGCTCTCCGACAGCCAACGCTTGACTCGCTTCGGTCATTTCCTGCGAGCATTCAGCCTGGATGAGCTGCCGGAGTTATTCAATGTAATGCGCGGCGAAATGAGCTTGGTCGGCCCACGACCGCTGCTAATGCGATACCTGAAGCGCTATTCTCCGGAACAAGCACGCCGCCACAATGTGTTGCCTGGCATCACCGGCTGGGCGCAGATTAACGGGCGCAACGTCTTGAGTTGGGAAGATAAGTTCAAATTCGATGTCTGGTATGTCGACCATTGGTCCTTTAGGTTAGATCTCAAAATCCTATGGTTAACCATTTGGAAAGTTATTACCCGAGAAGGGATCAGCCAGCCAGGTCATGCCACTGCAGAGGAGTTTATGGGAAGTTCTCACTCCGACCAACCGTCTGATAAACCTCCGTCAACAGATTAATCAACAAGACTTTCTATGCCCGATAACATTGAACTGTACCGTCGCCTCTATCGCATCCGGAATTTTGAAGAAACAGTGCTGGACGAGTTTCCTAGTGGTGTTTTTTTTGGCACGACCCACACCTACCTGGGCCAAGAGGCGAATGCGGTAGGTGTACTCAGCCACCTGCAACCGGATGATGTTGTGGTCAGCAATCATCGCTGTCATGGACACTACCTGGCTTACGGGGGTGATCTGCACGGCTTGTTCGCCGAGCTGATGGGTCGCTCGACCGGAGTGTGTGGCGGACGCGGCGGGTCGCAGCACCTGCATTGGCGCAACTTTTATTCGAATGGCGTACTCGGCGGGACGGTACCTTTAGCCACCGGTATGGCGCTGGCTGAGAAAATGCGCTCCAGTCGTGCGGTGACCGTCACCTTCCTGGGTGATGGAACCTTAGGGGAAGGAGTGGTGTATGAGTCGCTCAACATCGCATCCTTGTGGCAGGCGCCGATCTTATATGTGGTGGAGAATAACCGGATTGCCCAAACAACCTCCATTGATCTGGCTGTCGCCGGGAATATCCCTTCGCGTTTTACCGCCTTTGGAATTCCCTGCCTGGAAATGGACAGCAGTGACGTGCTGGAAATATATACCGCGGCCGCCAGATTGATTGGCGAAGTGCGCGAGCAGGCGGCTCCGCGTGCCCTGATACTGCACACCTGCCGCTTCGGCCCTCATTCCAAAGGCGACGACACCCGCTCACCGGAACAGGTAGTGCAATTGCGTCGGGAGCGTGATCCAATCACAATCCACGGCAGCCGTCTGGATAGCGCTGTGCGGATGCAAGTCGATGTAAGCATAAGAGAAGAAGTAACCCAGGCATTTGAACGTGCCCTGGCGGATCCTAAACCTGTCCTGTCGTCAATTGCTGGGTAGCCCTAATCCATGTCCCACGTCTTAGAATCCCTCAACACTGCACTACACCAGGCTTTTGCCGCTGATGAGCGCGTGTATTTACTGGGAGAGGACGTCTTGGATCCTTATGGTGGCGCATTCAAAGTCACGCGCGGGCTATCTTCTGCTTTCCCAGGCCGCGTCCTGACCACTCCTATCTCGGAAGCAGGCATTACCGGTATCGCCGCCGGGATGGCGCTGCGTGGCTTGCGTCCTGTGGTGGAGATCATGTTCGGTGATTTTATGACCCTGGTAGCCGACCAGTTGACTAACCATATTGCTAAGTTTCGCTGGATGTACAACGACCAGGTGCGGGTTCCGCTGGTCCTGCGCACCCCAATGGGCGGTCGGCGCGGCTATGGTCCTACTCACAGCCAGACGCTGGAAAAAATGTTCCTGGGAGTACCGGGGTTGCGTGTGCTGGCACCCTGCTGGATTGGCGACCCGGGAAGACTACTTGCCCAGGCCATCCTGGAAGATGACGAGCCTGTGATATTCATCGAAAATAAGCTGCTTTACCTGCTGCCAGTTCAGGATGAAAACGCCTTGCCAGAGTTTGCATTGACATCCATAACCTATCCGCGGCTGCCCGAATATATTCCAGGATATGCCCCTACATATTCTTTGAAAATCAACCAGGCACCTGCAGCGTCACTGACTCTCGCTGCCTATGGATACATGGCCGAGCTAGCCCGTCAAGCAGCGCTGCGACTGGCATATGAGCATGAAATCTTCGTAGAGCTGGTCATTCCCACCCAGCTTGCCCCGTTTGAAACTGAGCCGATTATTGCCTCCGTGCGCCGCACAGGAAGATTGTTGACAATAGAGGAGGGTACACTCAGCCTTGGCTGGGGGGCAGAATTACAAGCGCGCTGTGCCGAGGTTTTAGGACCACGCCTGCGAGCTGCATGCCGGGTAGCGGCGGCAGAACTACCAGTCCCGGCCTCCGGGGGTTTAGAAACCGAAATACTACCGGATGTCAACCATATTGTGCAAACCGCTCAAAGAATGGTATAACTGGGACGTGTCCGGCGAACCCATTCCAATCCTCATTCCACTAATTAACATCAACGAGCCTGAAGCACTGCTGGCAGACCTGGCTGTTCAAGAAGGACAGCTGATCACAGCCGGCGATGTATTGTGCACCTTGGAGACCACCAAATCCACCCAGGAGCTGGTGGCAGAGACCAGCGGCTACATCGTCGGATTGCGCCTGAGCCAGGGAACCAGCGTCCCTGCTGGTGAGCTGCTATGCTATCTGAGCGCTACATCCGATTGGATTCCACCAAAATCCACCGCCTCCGCGACCATAGAGAGCGGATCACAAGCGGACTCCACGCTACCGGAAGGGTTACGTATCACTCAACCAGCCTTAGCCCTGGCGCGGCAGCACAGTATTAACCTGGATCAGCTTCCCATCGGCCCTTTAGTTACGGAAAGC
>JAGDMX010000093.1 GCA_017860725.1 Chloroflexota bacterium
GCGTTTTCACCCGGTACGCCGGTGCGTAGCAGGATCGCCAACAATTCTGCCGTCGAAAGAACCTGCGGGCCTAAGCGTTCCAGCCGTTCGCGCGGGCGCTCGCTTTTATCTAGATCTGTGATGCGGTAGGAAGCACCTTGTTCTCTCATATTCCCCGATCCATGCAGGACAAGCTGACAGCTTATCTCAAAATTTCGTACAGCAACCAACAGGACCCCGGCATCCACATACCGGGGTCCTGAAGCCTGATTTACTAGCGCCGCAGGGCGCTCCACCCCGCAAACCGGGCAGTGTCACCCAATTCTTCTTCGATGCGCAGTAACTGGTTATACTTGGCTACCCGGTCGGAGCGAGCCGGGGCGCCGGTCTTGATTTGACCCATATTCAACGCAACAGCCAGGTCTGCAATGGTCGAGTCTTCCGTCTCGCCGGAGCGATGAGAGGTAACCGCACGCCAGCCGGCTCGCTGGCAGATTTCGACCGCTTCGATCGTCTCGGTCAGGGTACCGATCTGATTGAGCTTGACCAGCAAGGCGTTGGCTGCCTTCTCACGGATTGCCCGGCGCACACGCTCCGGATTCGTGACCAGAAGGTCGTCACCTACCAGCTGGATCTGGCCACCCAGCTCCTGGTGAAGCAATTTCCAGCCTTCCCAATCATCCTGGGCAAGCCCATCTTCGATGGAGACAATCGGATACTGGTTTACCCAATTTTTCCAGAACTCTACCAGCTCCTGGCTGGTGAGCTTGCGCCCTTCTTTGCGTAGGTTGTATAGCCCGGTATCTTCTTCGTACCATTCGGAGGCTGCCGGGTCGAGGGCGATACAAACCTGCTCGCCTGCTTTGTAGCCGGCCTTCTCAATCGCTTCCAGAATGAGCTCGACGGCTTCGTTGTTAGCCTTCAAAGCAGGCGCATAACCGCCCTCATCACCCACCAGAGTCACATAACCATGCGCTTTTAGTACACCCTTGAGGGAATGGTAAATTTCCGCGCCCCAGCGAATGCACTCTGCGAAGCTTTCGGCTCCCAGTGGCATCACCATAAATTCCTGGGCGTCGGTGGACTGCCAGCCGGTATGCGCGCCGCCGTTCAAAATATTCAGCATCGGCACTGGCAGCGTATGAGCATACACACCACCGATGTAACGGTATAAGGGAAGGTTGACCGCATTGGCAGCCGCCTTCGCCACCGCCAAACTGGCGCCAAGCATCGCATTGGCACCTAGCTTTGATTTGTTCGGCGTGCCGTCCAGCTCCAGCATGATCTCATCGATTGCCTTCTGTTCGGTAGCATCCATACCAATCAGCGCTTCGGCGATTTCATCGTTGACATGATCTACTGCGCGTAAGACGCCCTTACCCAAATAGCGCGACTTATCACCATCACGCAGTTCCAGGGCTTCGTGCACACCAGTGGATGCCCCAGAGGGAACCGCTGCCCGTCCAACGCTGCCATCCCCCAGAACAACTTCCACCTCAACAGTGGGATTGCCACGCGAGTCCAGAATTTCGCGTCCAAAGATATCTTCAATGTATGTATCCATTTTACTTAACCTCGTTGTTTTGTGATTTTCTGTTTGATTTGATACGATTTTACCCCAGGATTACACTGGTGATAGGCGAAAACCGGTTTTTCCTGGGATCAATCTTCAACCCTGAATTACCTCAATTGGTTCCCGGCCGTCCTCTCGCTTGCTCAAATTCTGCAATCCCACTCGATCGATCACGGCTTTCAAAAAACCAACAAACAGTGGATGAGGGCGATTCGGCCGGGATAGAAACTCAGGATGAAATTGGGTAGCGACCATAAAGGGGTGATCGGCGATCTCAACCACTTCTACCAGTCGTCCATCCGGCGATAAACCCGAGAAACGCATCCCACCGGAAGCGAGCACATCGCGGTAGGCATTGTTCAACTCAAAGCGGTGGCGATGCCGCTCGTATACCAATTCGGTTGCATAAGCAGCAGCGGCCTTAGTGCCTGGCTGCAACTGGCAGGGGTACAATCCCAGCCGCATCGTCCCGCCCATGTCGGCAATGCCGTGCTGGTCGGGCATCAAGTCGATCACCGGGTGTGGGGTCGTCCGGTCAAATTCCGTAGAGTTGGCCTTGTCGTCATTCATAATCGACCGCGCCAGCTCGATCACCAGGAGCTGCATTCCCAGGCACAAACCCAGGTAGGGCACTTTGTTCTCGCGCGCATAGCGAATCGCCTGCATCTTGCCTTCCGTACCGCGACCACCAAAACCACCCGGTACCAGTACACCACCGGCTGATTTTACAACCTCCCAACCGCGCCCCTTTTCCAGCTCGGCCGAGTGCACCCAGGCAATCTCGATCTCCACGCCCATGGAAAGGGCAGCGTGCTTGAGAGCCTCACGCACGCTCATGTAGGCATCGTGCAGCTCGACATACTTACCTACCAGGGCTATAGTGATAGTGGGTTTTTCTCTCCGGACATCGGCCACCAGCCGCTCCCAATCCTGCCAGTCCGGTTTGCGGCGGGCCTCTAAGCGCATTCTTTCCAGGACAAATTCACCCGCCCCCAATCGCTCGAGCATCAGCGGTACCTCATAAAGAATGGGGGTTGTCACCATCGGAACGACGGCGCGGCGGTCTACATCGCAGAATAATGCGATCTTATCACACAAGTCTTCATTTACCGGATAATCGGAACGGGCTACAATCATATCGGGCGCGATGCCGATTGAACGTAGCTCGCGCACCGAGTGCTGGGTTGGCTTGGTCTTAAGCTCGCATGTGGCGCCAATCCATGGCAGCCAGGTGACATGAATATAGAAGGTATTCTCGCGACCCACGTCACTACGCATCTGGCGGATCGCTTCCAGAAAAGGCAGCGACTCGATATCGCCTACTGTACCCCCGATTTCCACCAGGACAATCTCGGCTCCGGTGGTCTTGGCGACCAGGCCGATGCGGCGCTTGATCTCGTTGGTGATATGCGGAATAACCTGAATCGTACCGCCCAGGTAATCACCGTGGCGCTCCTTGCCAATCACTTCTGCATAGACCTGACCGGTAGTAATATTGCACACCCGGTTCAGGCTGATATCGATAAATCGTTCGTAGTGACCCAAATCCAGGTCGGTTTCAGCCCCGTCATCCAGAACAAATACCTCCCCGTGCTGGTAGGGGCTCATTGTTCCAGGGTCTACGTTAATGTAAGGATCAAGTTTCTGGACAGCAACGGCAAAGCCACGTTCTTTGAGTAACCGCCCCAATGCTGCCGCCGTTACGCCCTTACCCACCGAGCTAACCACACCACCGGTTAAGAATATATACTTCGTCATCCAACTATCCTCCAGATCATTATGTTAAAGGAAGTGGGGAGGGCCGTTGAACGGGACCTCCCCACGGAGTTGCGATTAATGATATAAGGCGTCAAGCGTTGAAAATCCATTCGCCTGTCAGGCTTATCCTTCACAGTACAGAATTCGTACAAGAGTCTACCATAATCCGACTGCTTTGGGAATTGGCACCATATATCTCGCGTGGGATTTTATTTGACCCCTCCGGCGCTCCGTGATATAGTAAAGGATTGCTGACCGGAATAGCGTCACGGGAATCTAATGGAAAGTAATCTGACGGATCCATTTCTAATTACCGGTTTGGGCAACCCAGGTCGCCAATACCGCAACAACCGCCACAACGTTGGTTTTATGCTGGTCGACCGGCTGGCAGAGCGTCTGGGAGTCCGTTTTTCGCGCCTGGAGGCAAAAGCACTGGTAACAAAAGGAAGCTACCAAAACCAGCGGCTGATTCTGGTTAAGCCGCAAACCTATATGAATCTATCCGGCCAATCGGTTGCCTCCCTGGTAAAGTTTTATAAAATCCCGCTTCAAAACCTGCTGATCGCGTATGACGATGTCGATCTGCCCTTCGGCAGCTTGCGTATACGTCCCGGTGGGGGGTCTGCCGGCCAAAAAGGGATGGCATCCATCATCGAACGCCTGGGCACGCAGGATTACCCACGCCTGCGACTGGGGATCGGTCGCCCACCGGGGCGCATGGAACCGGCTGATTATGTCTTACAGGATTTTTTAGACGCCGAAATGGTCACGTTAACCGAGATGTTAGACCGAGCTGTGCAAGCCGTCTTCATCTACATCTCCCAGGGATTGGAAACCGCGATGAATCAGTATAACCGTACAGACGATAGTTTCCCTGGAGAGGCACCGGGCAAATAAACATGCAGCTCGAAACCGTATTGCACCGCATCAACGAATCGGTTCGTCCGCTGGCTTCCGCCCTGGAAGCGGGGCAGCCATTACCCGGCCTCGGGCTACGCCGCTCGACTCGGCTGCCTACCATCGTCAGCCTACAACGGATACTTCAGCGACCGGTGCTGCTGCTTACTGACCGAGCTGACCACGCTTTATCTCTGTGGGAGGAATTAGAACTGTGGGCGCCAGATGCTCCACGCTTGGTTTTTCCTGAACCCACGCCCCTGTTTTACGAAAATGCCGCCTGGGGTGAAGCCACTCGCCGCGAGCGTCTACTGGCTTTCTCCTTGCTGGCAGCTTATCATATCCCAGGCGCCCCTACACTACCGACCCCACCACTGATCATCGCACCCATCCGAGCAGTGATGACCCGTAGCATGCCACGCAGCGACTTCCTGAAGGCTAGCCGGACACTGCGGCGAGGCCAGCTTGTCCATATCGACGAGCTGATTCATATTTGGGCTTCCATCGGGTACGAGCCAGTCAACACCGTGATTGCTCCTGGGCAGTTTGCCCATCGCGGCGGCATCCTAGATCTGTGGCCGCCAGCCCACCCACAACCGGTGAGGCTGGAATTCTTCGGTGATGAAATCGAGACGCTGCGGCGCTTTGATCCTGCCACGCAGCGCACCCTCAAAGATCCCAACTCTGCCATCCAGGCCGTATATGAGCCGGAAAAAATTCTGATCACCCCGGCGCGCGAGTTTATCAACCCCGAACTTGAAAACGAGCATACAGAGTTTGATATTCCGCTTTTACATCCCCACCTCGCCAGCCTGCTAGATTATCTACCTCGCCAGGGGCTGGTGATCATCGACGACCGGCAGGCACTGGAAGATATAGTAGCCGAGCTGGAGGAGCAGGCGGTGAAGCTCAGGCGCGAGTACACCAAAGAAGGAACGCTGCCGGAAGATTTTCCCATACCGTACCTGACCTGGGCTGACCTGGTGGACTCTCTCAGCAGGCACCAGCTTGTGGAGCTGGACACAGCTTGGTCGGACAGCGAATCCGGAGCAGAAAGTGACACCCGCGAGGCGTCAATCCCGAGTTCAGATCAGATGTCAAGGCTTTCCCCTGCGCAATTTTTCAGCCCAGGGCCGCGTTTTGCCGGGCGCTTAAAGCCCGTGATGGAGCATCTGGTTGAGCGCTACCTGGCAGGCGAGGAGGTCGTGGTGGTATCACGCCAGTCCTCCCGCCTAACCGAGCTATGGTCCGAGCAGACCTATACCCATAATCTGCGCATCCTGGCCGATACCGGACGCCCACAGCCACAGTTCATTGACGGCAGCCTGGCGGAAGGCTGGATCTTTACACCGACTTATGGTGCGCCACTGCACCTGCTAACTGATGGCGAGATCTTTGGCTGGCGACGCCCAAAACCACGCTTCAAACGCAGCACCCACTACCAGGAAGTCGGAGAGTCGCCAGAAACCCACTACTCCGATCTGCAAATCGACGATTATGTGGTGCATGTCGATCATGGCGTTGGGCGCTTCAAAGGATTGGTGCAGCGCACGGTTGATGGAGTGGAGCGCGAATACCTGTGCGTAGAGTTCGCCGATGAAGCCCAGCTCTTCGTACCCGTTCATCAGGTAGATCGGCTGTCCCGCTATGTGGGACCTGATAACCGTACACCCAGCCTCAGCCGATTGGGCAGCAGCGAATGGCGCACGGTCAAAGCCCATGTCCGCGAAGCAGTCCAGGAGGTGGCAGAAGATCTGCTCGAGCTGTATGCCCGGCGCAGTGTGGCAGGCGGTTATGCTTATGCTCCCGATTCCAGCTGGCAGGAGGAGTTGGAGACCAGCTTCCCTTACGTGGAGACTGAAGATCAGGTGCGCGTCCTGGACGAAGTCAAACGAGATATGGAAAACCCGCGCCCAATGGATCGTCTGATCTGCGGAGATGTCGGCTATGGCAAGACGGAGGTCGCGCTGCGCGCCGCCTTTAAAGCAGTGACTGACGATAAGCAGGTGGCCGTGCTGGTACCCACCACTGTGTTGGCTCAGCAGCATTACAACACATTCCAGCAGCGCCTGGCTGCTTTTCCGGTTCAGGTAGAAATGCTCTCCAGGTTTCGAACCCCACAGCAGCAACGCGAAATCCTGGCACGCCTGGCCGAGGGCGGAATTGACATCGTTATTGGGACCCATCGCTTGCTTTCTTCGGATATAAGATTTAAGGATTTGGGATTGCTGATCATCGATGAAGAGCAGCGCTTCGGTGTGACGCATAAAGAAACCTTAAAGAAGATGCGCACCGAGGTAGATGTACTGACGCTGACCGCCACACCCATCCCCCGTACACTGTATATGGCATTGAGCGGGATCCGCGATATTTCAACGATCAACACGCCGCCGGAAGAGCGCCTGCCCATCGTGACCCACGTGGGGCCGTATTCCCCACGCCTGGTGCGGCAGGCGATCCTGCGTGAGCTGGAGCGCGGCGGGCAGGTATTTTTTGTTCACAACCGGGTGCAGACGATTGAAGGTATGATGTTCCACCTGAGGCAGTTGGTGCCAGAAGCACGCATTACCATTGCTCATGGACAAATGGCAGAAAATGAGCTGGCTCAGCGAATGGAGCAGTTCTCCAATGGCGAAATCGATATCCTGCTTAGCACCTCGATCATTGAGTCGGGGCTGGATATTCCTAATGCCAACACACTGATCGTCGATCGCGCCGATACCTTCGGCCTGGCCCAGCTCTACCAGTTGCGCGGGCGTGTCGGGCGCGGCGCGCAACGTGCCTATGCGTACTTTTTTCGCCATAACCGCAAGGCTCCAACCCAGGAAGGGCGCCAGCGTTTGGAGACTATCGCCGAGAACACGCAGCTTGGAGCCGGTCTATCAATTGCCATGCGCGATCTGGAAATCCGCGGCACAGGTGATATTCTCGGCACACAGCAATCCGGGCACATCGCGGCTGTCGGTTTTCACCTGTACACCCGTTTGTTGGCGGAAGCCGTGCGGCGCTTACGTCCCGAGCGTGGTACGGCTACCCCACTTGCCAGTGAGACCGCTTTGAGACTACCCACTGCTCAGCTACCCATTGTCAACGTAGAGCTGCCCTTGCCAGTCAGTATCCCCTCGGACTACGTGCCGGATACGATCGTGCGCCTCGGGCTGTACCGCCGGATCGCCGACATGCACGAGCTTAGCGAGATCGAGGCCCTGGCAGAAGAGTTCAACGATCGCTTCGGTCCACCGCCAGAGATGGTACACAATCTTCTCTATCAACTGAAAATAAAATTATTAGCTGAACGCGCCGGTCTGGTCTCAATTACTGCCGAGGCCGGGCAGATTGTGATGCGCTACCCGGATAACATCCTGCCTGACTATCTGCCTGAACTGGGTGCCTCCATCCGGGTGGGAAAAGTTGCGTTGTGGCTGCCATACATCCATCTAGATGATTGGCACGAGCGTCTGGTTGCGGCTTTGAAAACACTGCAAGTTAGGCACCTGCAAACGGCTGATCAACCGGAATAAAATTGGCTGATGTTTCCTCCCGGTATCCCGCTCTCCAAACGGATGTTCGACCTGGCTATGACAACCATCGGCCTGATCGTCTTCTCGCCTTTCCTGGCTCTACTGGCCCTGTTGGTGCGGAAATACCTGGGAAAACCAGTGCTTTTCCGCCAGACGCGCCCGGGTTATCATGGCAAGCCGTTTGAGCTGATCAAATTTCGTACCATGACTGACCAGCGTGACACAAAAGGAAGATTGCTCTCCGACAGCCAACGCTTGACTCGCTTCGGTCATTTCCTGCGA
>JAGDMX010000466.1 GCA_017860725.1 Chloroflexota bacterium
CGCCGGGAACGGGCTATCCAACGCGCCCGTGAACGCCGGATTGTTATCCCAACGTTTGCTCAGATGAAAGATCCCTCCCGGGCGCCTGCCAGTGCCAAGGCGTCCTTGAAGAAGATTGGACTCTGGGATTTGACACCGGAAAACCTGTTCCGCATTAGCTGGAAAAACGAGCCCGTTCCCACAGGCGGAGGATTCAACAATGTCAATATCCTTGAATTCCCAAAAAGCCTGACTGGCAGCGGGGCGCGTATTATCGGGTTGGTTGGGAAATGGTTCCCGACTGGAGCGCATAAGGTCGGGGCAGCTTTCGGATGCCTGGTGCCGCGTTTGGTCACCGGGCAGTTTGATCCAACTTCCCAGAAGGCAGTCTGGCCATCAACCGGCAACTTCTGCCGCGGCGGAGCCTACGACTCAGCGCTGTTGGCTTGTCAGTCGATTGCGATCTTGCCTGAGGGAATGAGCCGCGAGCGGTTCGAATGGCTGGAAAAGATCGCCGGAGAGGTGATCGCTACCCCAGGCAGCGAGTCGAACGTCAAGGAAATCTTTGACAAATGTTGGGAACTGCGCAAATCTGGCGAAGACTTGATGATTTTCAACCAGTTCGAGGAATTTGGTAACTACCTGTGGCATTACGAAGTCACCGGCCATGCTATGGAAGAGGTTTTAGAACGAGTCATGGGGCCGAAAGATCAATACCGCGGCATGGTCTCGGCTACAGGATCGGCAGGCACAATCGCCAGCGGTGATTACATGAAGCAGTTATTTCCGGCTAGCAAGATCGTCGCCAGCGAGGCGCTGCAATGCCCAACGTTGCTGGAGAATGGCTTTGGTTCTCACCGCATCGAAGGCATTGGAGATAAGCATGTTCCGTGGGTGCACAATGTCAAGAACACCGATATGGTCGTTGCCATTGATGATGCCGCAGTGGTGAATCTGGCGCGCCTGTTCAATGAGCCGGCTGGGCGAACCCACCTGGTGAGCCAGGGTGTGCCGGAGGCGATCGTTGGAAAATTGGACCTGCTTGGGTTTTCAGGCATTTCAAATGTGCTTTCGGCGATCAAATTTGCCAAGTATTACGAGTTAGGCGAACAGGATATTGTGCTCACCATACTGACCGATTCCATGGAGCTGTATGATAGCCGCTTGAAGGAGATGCATGCCGAGTTTGGAGAATACCATGAACGGGATGCTGCTGGTCACTTTGCGCGTTACCTGCAGGGCGCCTCGACGGATAACCTGATAGAGCTGACCTATGCGGATCGGCGGCGAGTCCATAATTTGAAATATTACACCTGGGTCGAGCAGCAAGGTCGCACTTACGAAGAAATCATGGCGCAATGGTACGATCCGGATTATTGGACCGGAGTCCAGGGCCAGGCAGACCAGATTGACGCCCTGATTGAGGATTTTAACGCTCGGGTCGGTTTGAGTTAACCCTCTCCTACCGTCGTGAGCCCCTTACCTGAACCGACTGCGTTGATCCTGGTTGCTGTGGTGACGGAGCCGCGCGACTTAGAGATCGCCCGCCTGTTGGGCTGGTACCGGATTCCATTACGCAGCGCTCCGAAAGTGGTGGCTGTAGACTACCTGGCTTTTTACCAGACGGGAGCCTTTGCCGCAGAGAAATGGCGTATTCAGTATGTTTGCCAGGTGCAAGGGCATGAGCTGGTTACCCGGGCTGAACTCTTGCAAGATGAACCAAACCATCCTCGGGCAGCGGAGGAGTATTACAAGATCCAGATCGGCCCATTGGAAAATCTACCTCACCCGATTCTTGCAGAGAAATGGCGCCGCATCACCTTCCTGTATACTACCGGTGAATACCTGTCGAATGCGCAGACCCTCCATGATCTGGTGGTTCTTTCTGAAGAACGCTATACACTCTGGCGCGCACTTCGAGAACGATCACGTAGGGTCGATTTATATCAGGCTAATAAAATTCCAGATGTTGATATTGACCCCGAGGCGCTAGCGATACTTCTGGGGATCAAAGAACTCGAAGAGTCTTACCATTCAGGAGGCTAAAGTCTTCTATGGCACTGCTCATTAAATCAGGCACTCTGATCACAGCTTCAGAAACATTCAAAGCAGATATATTCGTGCAGGGGGAACGTATTGCACAAATTGGGATCGATCTGGATATGCCAGAAGCACAGGTGATCGATGCAACGGATAAGTTGATCCTGCCGGGCGGGATTGATCCACATACTCATTTCGACTTGCCAATGTTCAATACTGTCTCCTCGGATGATCACTACACTGGTCACAAGGCCGCCGCTTTTGGGGGGACCACAACGGTGATAGATTTTGTATCGCAAGACTTTCCTACACTTGGAGAGTCAATCTCGGCCTGGCATGCAAAGGCAGATGAGAAGGCGGCAATCGACTTTGGATTCCACATGAACATAACCCGGATGGATGAGCAGACGGCAGCGGAAATCCCCCAACTGGTAGAAAAGGGCATCACTACGCTTAAGGTTTTTATGGCCTATAATGGTCGCCTGCGTTTGTCGGATGGCGAGATCTTCCAGGTGTTGCGGATTGCCAGGCAGCACGGTATGCTGACCCTGTTGCATGCTGAGAACGGTGATGTCATCGATATCCTGGTCGCAGAAGCCTTGACTGCTGGTAAGACTTCACCGGAGTGGCATGCATTGACCCGTCCAGCCTGGGGAGGGGTTGAAGCGGTGCTTCGGGGAGCAGCCCTGGCCGCTCAGGCTGATGCGCCTTTGTATATTGTCCATATGAACTCCCAGGGTGAATTAGATCAATTGCGTTTTGCTCGCCAGCGTGGCTTGCCGGTTATGGGGGAGACCTGCCCGCCTTATTTATTTTTCACAATCGATCAT